>JAJYCS010000072.1 GCA_021778115.1 Deltaproteobacteria bacterium | reverse complement strand
CACTAACTCAAATCAATTACGGTTACTACACCCGCAATCATCTTACTGCTATCTGGTTGTCAAAGACCAAATCTTGCCGCCTGTTGCGTGAAACTCCGTGCAGCAAGGAATCCCGTTTATACACACACCGCCTTTAAGCGTCAAGCGTTTTTTTGAAAAAATTTTTAA
This sequence comes from Deltaproteobacteria bacterium, assembly GCA_021778115.1. Classification (GTDB taxonomy): domain Bacteria; phylum Desulfobacterota; class Desulfuromonadia; order Geobacterales; family Pseudopelobacteraceae; genus Trichlorobacter. The sequence continues at coordinate 10,605 of JAJYCS010000072.1, read as the reverse complement.
GTAGGGCTAACCGCCTGAAATTCAACTTGCAAATGGATTATCAGTGGTCTATAGGCAATCTCTCACCTTGACGGACAGAAGGAAGGAGATAATCCGGGATGAGGCATCACACCAGTTGCATAGTGGCGCTTCTTGTGTTGCTGGCGGGTACCGTTGCACACGCTGATCTCCGCAGTGAGGCCATGGCCATGTTGGCTAGGCTTCGCCAAGACGGTATGGCAACACGCTTTCCGGAGGAATTACGCAGTCTGGATGCTACCGTGGCCACAGGAGAGCTGTACTATCAGTTGAGCGATCAACCCAAAGCGGCTCATTACTACCGCCTTGCGGCCCAAAAAGGCGCCCTGCTTGAGCGGCATCTGATGAAGGCCCGGCTGGGATCGAACACCGTTGTCCCGCTCCCTACTGACGCACCTCGCCAGACAACGCTACCCGTTCCACAATCGTCCGCTGCCACCGCAGGACAATCCTCCCTATCGGCCGTTGCCCAGCCACCAGACGCACAGCATGACGCCGGCACTGCAGAGCATGCATCAATCAGCGTCCCATCAGACCCAGCCAGCAGCCACATACATTCAACCAAACTGGTGGGCGCCATCGGCACCTATACGGTGCATAAACGGGACACCCTGCGGCTCATCGCAGGAAAACTGGGGGTAAGTATCTCACGGCTCACTGCCATGAACGGCCTTTCCTTGAGAAGTCGCCTGAAGCCCGGGCAGCTGCTTCGCTTCAACAATCAAAGGATTATCCCGACAAGCAACATAAGGGATGGGATTGTGATCAACATCCCGGACCGTATGCTCTACCTCTTCCAAAAGGGTAAGGTGGCGTATGCCACGGCAGTGGCCTTGGGAACACCGACCAAGATGGACAATATACCCTGGCAGACGCCGACCGGCAAATTCAAGATAATCGCCAAAATCAAGGATCCGACCTGGACGGTTCCCCCTTCCATTCAAGAGGAACTGCGACGAGAAGGCAAGGAGGTTATCACCAGCATCCCCCCGGGGGATGACAACCCCCTGGGCAGATACGCCCTGAGGACCTCACTGCCCGGCATTCTGATCCACAGCACCAGCAGCCCCTGGTCGATCTACACCTACGCCAGTCACGGCTGTATCAGGGTTTACCCGGAACGGATGGCGACCCTGTTCAGGATGGTGCCACTCAACAGTCCCGGCGAGATCATCTACCATCCCGTCAAGGCCGCGGTCACGGCAGACGGTCGTATCTTGCTGGAGGTGCATGGCGACATTTACGACAAGACCAGAGGGATCATGCACGAGGCGAAGGCCCTGCTACGATCTATGCGGGTCACGGAGAAGGTCGACTGGAGCAAAGTGAAGCAGGTGGTTGCCCGCAGGTCCGGCGTCGCCGAGGAGGTCACCCGGGAAACCACCGAATCACGGCACGTACAACCAGTGGTCACCCATGATCAGTCGCCGTCATAGCTGGTCGGCTCGGTCCCCTTGATAAAGCACTCCATGATTCCATCCCCACCCCTGGCCAGTCGGCCGGTCTTGGGATTGATCCTGACAAAGGTGACACCATCAGGCGGCACAAACTGCTCGACCGGCAGCCCACGTACCGCATCCAGCATAAAATCAGCCCAAATCGGCGCCGCAGCCTGTCCTCCTGACCCGCCAGCGCCAAGAGAACGGTCCTGGTTGTCGAAGCCAACCCAGACCCCCGTCACCAATTGGGGGATATACCCGACAAACCAGGCATCCTTCATCTCGTTGGTCGTGCCGGTCTTGCCGGCCACCGGCCGTTTAATGGCCGCAGCACGGTAGCCGGTGCCACTCTGCACCACGCTTTCCATGAGGTTGGTGATGATGTAGGCAGCCTGAGGTGTCACGGCAGGAGACTCGCCGCCTGACGTATCCACCGCCCCCTCCGTGACAGCAGCATCCAGAGATGCCGCTGAGGAAGGCATGGCTGGCGGCGTCATGGGGGGCGCGGGTCTATGTTCTTCCAGGACCTGGCCGTCACTATCGGTTACCTTGACGATGGAGAATGGTTGTTGGTAGACCCCCTGATTGTCAAAGGCGCTGTAGGCGGCGGTCAACTCCAGGGGGGAGACACTGGTGGCGCCCAGGGCCAATGACAGGTTCGGCTCGATCTTTGTGCTGAAGCCCAGCCTTTTCGCAAAATTCACCGCATAATCGACCCCGATCTGGTCGAGAATCTTGACACTGACGATGTTTATCGAGTGGGTCAACGCCTCCCGCATGGTGACCGGCCCCCGGTAGGTGCCCTCATAGTTCTTGGGCTTCCAGACCTTACCCCCGGCCCCTGGATACTGGACCTCCTCGTCAACAATCACCGTGGCCGGCGTCAATCCTTTTTCCAGGGCCGCTGCATAGATAATCGGCTTAAAGGCCGAACCGGCGTTGCGCCGGGCCTGCACCGCCCGATTGAACTGACTCTTACGGAAGTCGTAACCGCCGATCATCGCCTTTATCGCCCCGGTGTGCGGATCAAGGGCCACCAGGGCGCCCTGAACCTCCGGCACCTGATCGAGACTGAACAAGGCCCCCTGGCGATTAGCGTCCGGCGTCACCACCTGCACCTCGATGACCGCACCAAGGGAGAGGGTATGGGCAGGCTTTGCCGGCTTACCGTACCCGTTGAGCAGCAGCAAACGGCCAGCCCAGGCCAGCCCTTTACGATTCAGGATACCGGTCCGGTCGCCCACCCGCACCACGGCCTCCCCCCTGGCCGGGTCAACCGCCGTCACGACACCGGTATAGCTTTCGCCGGTTTTCAATACTGCCGAATCGATCCCCTCTTCCACCTTGGCACAGAACGGGTCGATCTCCGCTGGCTGAAGAAACTTCGTCGCCCCCCGGAATCCCATCCGCTTATCCACCGCCTTCAGGCCATTGCGCATGCTCTCATAGGCGGCGCGCTGCATCCCGTAGTTCATGGTGGTATAGATCTTGAGGCCTCCCTTGTAGAGCTGGTCCTCCCCGTATTTATCCTCAAGGTAGATCCGCATCTGCTCGAGGAAATAGGCCACCTGTTGATTCATCTCCCGCCTGCCGACCATGATGGTCAATGGGGTCTTCCGGGCGTGATCAGCCTCAGCCTCGGTGATGAACCCCTCCTTCACCATCCGGTCAAGCACGTACGCCTGCCGTTCCCGTGCCTTATCCAGATGTTTAATGGGCGAATAGGCGTTAGGCGCCTTGGGGAGCCCTGCCAGGATCGCCATTTCAGCCAGATTCAGCTGATCGACCCGCTTACCGAAATAGGTCTCCGCAGCCGCCTCCACACCATAGGATCCAGCCCCCAGATAGATCTGATTGAGATAGAGATAGAGGATCTCATCCTTGGTGAGCTTCTCCTCCATCCGTTTGGCCAGGATCGCCTCCTTGATCTTGCGGGAGAGCTTCTTTTCAGGCGAGAGGAGCATGGTCTTGGCAACCTGCTGAGTGATGGTTGAGGCCCCCTCCTTCTTGCTGAAGGTGATCAGATTCTTAAAAGCGGCACGGATGATACCGAAGTAGTCAATACCGCTGTGGGAGTAAAAACTGGCATCCTCGGCAGCCACAAAGGCCTGGATCAGCTTGCGGGGCATTTTGTTGATCGGCACGAGTATCCGGCGTTCCAGATAGAACTCACCCACTACGGTGCCGTCGTCACCGTAGACCTGGGAGACCACCGGCGGTCGATAGTCGGCCAGGCGATCAACCTTCGGCAGTTTGACCATCAGGAAGGCCACGTATCCGGCCAACCCCAGCAGGGTCACCACCGCCAGGGTGACAACGATCAGGAAAAACGTGGAGATGAATCCTCTGGTGGGGGGTTCCACGGTACGTCGTTGATGGTTTTGTACGGTAGACAACATGCCAGCAGGCCCTTTCTTCACGGCCATTCGAGCTGCAAAAGGCCTATGGTAGCTGGCACGATACCCGATTCAACACCGGGGTTCAAGGCTTTTGCAGCTGGCTTGTCACGCAGCTACTTTCAGCTATACTGGGGACGATACTGCACCTTTTGACGAGGCATGCCCATGCGGATCACCACCAAGCTCATCCTCATCATCAGCTGTCTGCTGATGGTCCTGTTCATGGCGCTGGCCTGGACTTCCTATCACCACGACCAGCAGATGGCCCTTGCCGAAACCGTTGACACGGCCCGAAGCATCGCCCGACAGATCATCGAAACCCGCAATTATCTCTCATCCGTGGTGCAGCCCGGACAGGTGGCCCAGAATCCTGCGCTGATCCCTCAGGTGGTGGCGAGTCAGATCGCCCTGCGCCTGACCAAAGGCAGTCCCTATTATGTCCGTCAGGTCTCGCTGCGGTACCGCAATCCCCTGAATCAACCGGATCCCTTTGAGCGTGAAACCCTGCAACTGTTTCATGGCCCCCACCCCCATGAACGGTTTCAGGTGGTGACGGCTAACGGTACCCCAACCCTGCGTTATCTGTTGCCGATGGTAGCCGAACGTTCCTGCCTGCTCTGCCACGGCAGCTTTGAACAGGCCCCCGCTTTTGTCCAGCAGCGGTTCCCCAGAGGCCACCCTTCCTACAACTACAAACCCGGCCAGGTCATCGGGGCCATTTCCGTTTCAGTTCCGCTCACCTCGCTGTATCAGGCAAACCTGCAAGGCCTTGAAGGTGAGCTCGCCCTTGAAGGAGCTATTCTGTTACTTCTGATCCTGACAACCGGCTGGCTCATCCACCACACCATCCTGGCCCCGGTCACACAGGTGAGCGAAGGGATCGAGGAGGTGGTCAGCAGCGGCAACTTCTCCACCCCAATAACCAGCGGCAGTAACGACGAGATCGGGCGGCTTATCCACTCCTTTAACGAGCTGATGGCAGAACTGCAACGACGTACCCGGCAACGGGCAGAAGCGGACACACGCTACCGCAACTTCATCGAGATAGCCCAATCGCCGATCGTCACGTTCCTGCCGGACGGGAAGATCGTCATCGCCAACCAGAAGGCTGAGAAGCTGTTCGGCCTCAGCAAGGAGGAACTGCTCGGCCAGTGCATCTTCGAGTTCATGGCAGACCCGCAGCCGCTTCAGCAGGGGATAGCGGACTACTTCAGCGCCGGCGATAGCCAGATGATCGGTAACACCAGCCGTCAGACTATCCGTGATATCTGCGGCCGGCTGTTCGAGGTTGAGATGGTGGTCTCCGTGTCCCAGACCGAACAGGAGGCGATGTTTACCGCCATTCTGCGCGCCATCAAGGAGTAGCACCCTGGCGGCGCAGTTGAGACGCCGCATCCCCAACCGCGTTTGCCGCCCCTACCGACGCACCGTTTGTAGCGCTCATGTGCCCGCTCTGACATCCCCCCGTAACAGTCTGCTGCCATACTGCGGGCAACTCATCTGATGCGGGGGTAATCATGGCCTGGTATGCGCGACTCACTCTGGGTAAGAAAATTCTGGCCGGCTTTCTGCTGGCCGCCTGTGTAGCCGGCTTAAGCGGCATCGTTTCAACCGGTGTGATCTGGGACGTTACCAGAAGCGCCACCCATATGTATCAGATGAACCTCACCCCGATCCGCGAACTCACCGATGTCGTCAGGGGCTACCAGACCTCGCTTACCATGCTGCGCGACATCATCATCGAACCATCGCCCCAGGGGCAGAATGACTACCGGGCAAAACTGATCCAGACCGACCGCACGGTCCAGAAGGATCTGGAGTTCTTCATTCGTTCCAACCGTTCACCCGAGGTACGCGCCCTGCACAAGCAGATCAATAACGATCTGAAACTGTATCGCTATTTCCGTGACAAGATCATCGAACTCGCCATGACGGGGCACCGAGACGAAGCGGTCAACATGATGCGCAACCAGGCTGCCGATGTCATCGACCGGATCGACGGTACCATTACCAGGATCATGGCCATAAACGACGCCCAGGCCTTGCGCCGTTACAACGAAAACAGTTCCACGGCCCGGACAGCCCTGGTCATGAACCTGCTCTGCCTGCTGCTGGGGGTGACCACCGCCATAGGCCTGGGATGGTTCCTTGCCAATGGGATCACCAAGCCGCTCCATGCGCTCACCAGCACGGTGCATGCCATCGCCAACGGTGACCTGAGCCACCGCATGGGGGCTGCCTTTCCAGCGGATTCACACAACGAGGTGCATATCCTGTCCCGCCACCTTGACCAGATGGCCAGCACCCTCCACGGTATCATCAGCAGGGTCACCAGCGATGCGCGTCAGCTCTCCGCCTCGTCCAGCAAACTCAACGTGACCACCGAGGCCATGGCGCAACGGGCAGAGGTGTCGGCGACCCGTATCGACGCCGTATCGGTTTCAAGCGGGGAAATGAATCTGACCGCGTCGGAGATTGCCAGGAATTGCTCAACAGCCGCCACCAATGCCGCGCAGGCCAACGATGGCGTCCACGAGAGTCAACAGGTGATGCATGCAACGATCGATGCGATGCAGCGGATCGGCGAATACGTGCAGGAAACGGCGGGGCTCATAACTGAACTGGGCAGCAAATCCGTGCAGATCAACACGATTACCGCCACCATTGACGACATCGCCGATCAGACCAATCTGCTGGCGTTGAATGCGGCCATCGAGGCGGCCCGGGCCGGCGATCACGGCCGCGGCTTCGCCGTGGTCGCCGATGAGGTACGTGCCCTGGCAGCACGCACTTCGAGTGCAACCAAAGAGATATCCAGCATGATTCGGGCGATCCAGACCGCGACCAACCATGCCATTGCCGCCATGGGACGCGGGGTTGCCGAGGTGGAGCAGGGGAGGACCATGGTCACCAGGACCGGCGAGGCGCTGCAGAACGTAGCCGGCACCATCCAGACCATCTCGGCCGAGGTCGCCCAGATCGCAACGGCAGCTGAGGAGCAGAGTACCTCGATAGAAGAGATCACCGCCCATATCCGGGAGGTGACCACCATCATCTGCGAAAATGCCAGCGGTACGCAAGAATTCACCGGCGCGGCGGCGGCATTGGAGAAGATGGCCGGCGACCTGCAGGGAATCGTTGCCCGGTTCAAACTACAACCGGCCGCCGTGTATGACCGTCCGACTGCCTCAGCAGAGGCGCCCTACCTGGTGCCCGGGCTTGCGCCGTCTGTTGCCTGAGCCGCTCTCAGTAGATAATGATATAGCCGTGGGATTCCGCTATCGCGCGGACGTCGTTACGGTCCTTGATATGATACTGCGTACCCTCCAGGGTAAAGAGGTAGCCGTCGCCCTCCTCCTGCAGCGACTCCAGCAGCGCTTCAAAGGTTGCGGTCTTGACCATGGTCATATCCCTCTCTTGTCAGCGGCCCCGGCACCATCAGACGTGATCAGCCGGACCTGCCGTTCATGGAACCAGTAGTACCAGGCCCAGTTCAAAAGGACCACGATCCGGTTACGGAAACCGATCAGATAATAGAGGTGCAGAAACAGCCAGACCAGCCACGCCGTAAATCCGGCGAACGAGAGCCCGAACGAGACCGCCACGGCGCTTTTGCGGCCGATGGTAGCCATGCTCCCCTTGTCGATATAGCAAAACGGCTCAGCCGATTCGCCCCGTTCCTGGCGGATGATGGAGCGGGCCGCATGACGCCCCTCCTGCATCGCCACCGGCGCCAGCATCGGTAGCGGCTTGCCGTGGCGCAGAACACAGGCCATATCCCCTACCAGATAGACCTCGTCATGACCCGGCAGGGTCAGCTCCGGGGTCACCACGACCCGGCCGCCGGCCCCTTTCTCGCCGGGTACCAGCCCTGCCAGGGGCGCTGCCTTGACCCCGGCCGACCAGAACAGGGTCTGGGTGGCGATGGTCTCGCCGCTGCCCAGCCGTACCTCGCCGGGGGTAGCGTCCGCCACCAGGGTGTTGCAGCGCACCTCAACCCCCATGCTCCGCAGCCGCTTCTCCGCGTACCGCCGCAGCCGTTCCGGCATCGCCCCCAGCAGGGCCGGGGCGGCCTCCAGCAGCAGCACCCGGGTCTCGGACAGATTGAGGGAAGGATAGTCTTTCCGGAAGACATACCGGATCAGCTCGGCCAGGGCACCGGCGAACTCCACCCCGGTGGGGCCGCCACCCACGACGACGAAGGTCAACCGTTCCCGGCGGCGGGTTGGATCGGTCTCCCGGGCGGCCTGTTCAAAGGTGGTCAGGATGCTGTTGCGCAGTCGCTCGGCATCGGGTAGCCGTTTCAGATCAAAGGCGTGACGTTCCACCCCGGCGTTGCCAAAGTAGTTGGTCACACTGCCGCCGGCCAGGATCAGGTAGTCGTAGCCCAGCTCCCCGCTATCGGTCAGAATCTTCTTGGCCGACAGGTCAAGGCCGGTCACCTGCCGCATCTGAAAGGTCATATGGTACCAGCTGCGCGCCAGGGCGCGCACCGGATACGCAATCGATTCCTTTTCCAGGCCGGCCGTTGCCACCTGGTACAACAGCGGCTGAAACAGGTGGTAGTTGGTCCGGTCGACCAGGATCACCTCCAGGTGGCTGCCTGCCAGCGACTTGGCTGCGTGCATGCCGCCAAACCCCATGCCGACGATGACGACCCGTTTACGCGCCGAGTTCACTGCCTCAGTCATAACATCTTCCTCAAAAATCTGCCGGTGTACGACTGCGTGACCCTGGCCACCTGCTCCGGCGTGCCGCAGGCCACGATCTCGCCCCCCCGGTCGCCCCCTTCCGGGCCAAGGTCGATGAGCCAGTCGGCGGTCTTAATCACATCCAGATTGTGTTCGATGATCACCACGGTGTTACCGGTATCCACCAGCCGGTGCAGCACCTCTAGAAGCTTGGCAATGTCGGCAAAGTGCAGACCGGTGGTCGGTTCGTCCAGGATGTAGATGGTGCGGCCGGTGGCACGGCGGGACAACTCCTTGGCCAGCTTCACCCGCTGGGCCTCCCCGCCGGAGAGGGTGGTGGCCGATTGCCCCAGGGTGATGTAGCCCAGGCCGACTTCCATCAGGGTCTTGAGCTTGTTCTTGATCTTGGGGATCGCCCCGAGGAACTCCAGCGCCTGCTCCACCGTCATGGCCAGCACGTCAGCAATGGACTTGCCCTTGTAGAGCACCTCAAGGGTCTCACGGTTGTAGCGGGCGCCGTGGCAGACGTCACAGGTCACAAAGACATCCGGCAGGAAGTGCATCTCGATCTTGAGGATGCCGTCACCGACACAGGCCTCGCAACGCCCTCCCTTGACGTTAAACGAGTAACGGCCCGGCTTGTAGCCCCGCAGCTTCGATTCGGGCAGGCCGGCGAACAGGTCGCGGATATCGCCAAACAGGCCGGTGTAGGTAGCCGGATTGCTGCGGGGGGTACGGCCAATGGGGGATTGATCGATATTAATCACCTTGTCAAGGTGTTCAATCCCCCGGATATCCCGATGGGCGCCGGCCTTTTCACGGCTTTTGTAAAGCCGCTGACAGAGCACCTTGTGCAGGGTGTCGATCACCAGCGTGGACTTGCCGGAACCGGAGACACCGGTGACGCAGGTCATCACCCCCAGCGGGATCTCGACATCGATCCCTTTCAGATTGTTCTCGCAGGCGCCGATGATGGCAAGCTGCCGTTCGGGGCGGCGCCGTTTCTTTGGTACCGGGATGGTCAAGGCACCCGACAGGTAGTTACCGGTCAACGAGGCCGGGTTGGCCATGATCTCCTGCGGCGTACCCTGGGCCACCACCTCGCCGCCGTGGACACCGGCGCCCGGCCCCATGTCCAGCACATGATCGGCCGCCAGGATGGTATCCTCGTCATGCTCCACCACCAGCACGGTATTGCCGATATCGCGCAGATGGCGCAGGGTGCTGAGCAACCGTTCGTTGTCGCGCTGGTGCAGACCGATGGACGGTTCGTCCAGGATGTACAGCACCCCCACCAATGACGAGCCGATCTGCGTGGCAAGCCTGATCCGCTGTCCCTCCCCACCGGAAAGGGTACCGGAACTACGGTCCAGAGAGAGATAGTCCAGCCCCACATTGACCAGAAAACCAAGCCGCTCACGGATCTCCTTCAGTATCCGGCGGGCGATCCCCTGCTCTTTGTCAGTAAGGGCAATAGCGTCAAAATATGTCAGACAATCACGGATCGGCAGAGCGGTGAACTGCCGGATATTTTTATCCCCCACCAGGATATGAAGCGCCTCTTTTTTCAGCCGCGCCCCGTTACAGGTGGGACAGGGCATGACGTTCATATACTTTTCCAGCTCCTCCCGGGCCGTATCCGACTCGGTCTCCCGGTACCGCCGTTCCAGGTTGCCCAGCACCCCCTCGAACTCCTTGCGATAGGTGTGACGACGCCCCTGTTCCTCCCACCAAAACTCAACCAGTTCGCCACGGGAACCGTGCAGAATCACCTCACGAGCCTTGGGCGGCAGATCTTTGAACGGGGTGGTGATGGAAAACGTATAGGCCTTGGCCAGCGCCTCCAGGATCAGATGGTACCAGCCGGAGAGCCGTTTTTCCCAAGGCGCAATGGCCCCTTCGCGAATCGACAGGTCAGGGTTGGGCACCACCAGGTCGGCATCGAAATACATCCGGGTACCCAGACCGGTACAGTCGGGACAGGCGCCGTAGGGGTTATTGAAGGAAAACATGCGCGGTGCAATCTCAGGATAGGAGATGCCGCAGTCGGTGCAGGCG
>JAJYCS010000071.1 GCA_021778115.1 Deltaproteobacteria bacterium | reverse complement strand
CAACGTCAAGACCCGCGGCACCTTTGGTGAGGTGCAACTGGCCTCGCTTTTGGAACAGATCCTGGCCCCCTCGCAGTACGATACCAATGTCGAGACCCGCAAGGGGAGCAACCAGCGGGTGGAGTTCGCCGTCAGGCTGCCGGGGCGCGACGGTCAGGAGGGGAGTGTTGTCTTTCTGCCGCTGGACGCCAAATTTCCTCAAGAGGATTACCTGCGGCTGGTAGATGCGCAGGAACGGGCCGATGCGGCCGCAGCCGAGGAGGCTGGCAAACTGTTAGAACGGGCGATTCGCCAAGCGGCGGGTGATATCCGTAACAAGTACCTGGACCCCCCGCACACCACCGATTTTGGCGTGATGTTTCTGCCCACCGAGGGGCTGTACGCTGAGGTATTGCGCCGCCCCGGCCTGTTTGACGCCCTGCAGCGCGAATTCAAGGTCATGGCGGCTGGCCCCACCACCCTGGCGGCGTTGTTAAACAGTTTACAGCTCGGTTTTCGCACACTGGCCATAGAAAAGCGGTCTGCAGAGGTGTGGTCCCTGCTGGGAGCGGTGCGGACCGAGTTTGGCAAGTTCAGTGAGCTGCTGGACAGGACCCGCAAAAAACTGCAGGAGGCGGGCAACCATATCGATGCCGCTGCCACACGTACCCGCCAGATGGAACGAAAACTGAAAAATGTCCAGGCATTGCCGGGCAACGAGGCGCAAGAACTGTTGGAGCTCGGCGATGGGGAAGGCGATGTCTGAGCGTAAAGGCATACTCAGGGCGGCAGGGGTGCTGGGGGCAACCACGATCTGCTCTCGCATCCTCGGCATGGCGCGGGATATGGTGGTGTCCCGCCTGTTTGGTGCCGGCATGGCCACCGATGCCTTCTTTGCCGCCTTTCAGATACCCAACCTATTGCGCCGTTTCTTTGCCGAAGGCGCGTTGACCGCCGCGTTTGTGCCGACCTTTTCCCAGACCCTGGTGCAGGATGGTGAGGAGCAGGCCCGGGATCTGGCCAATCTCTGTTTCACCCTGCTGACTATCGTGATCGGTTTAGTGACCCTGTTGGGCATCATCTGCTCGCCCCTCATCATCCGGCTGATGTTTCCCGGCTTTACCGCGGTGCCGGGCAAATTTGATCTGACCGTGCTGTTGAACCGGTTGATGTTCCCCTACCTGTTCTTTATCTCCCTGGTGGCGCTCTGCATGGGTATCCTCAACACCCTGCGTCACTTCTTCACCCCGGCCGTCTCCACCGTCTTTCTGAATATCGCCATGATTACCTCTGCCGTGCTGCTACGGCCGTTTTTCCAGTACCCCATCGTTGCCCTGGCGGTGGGGGTGGTGATCGGCGGCGTCATCCAACTGGCCCTGCAGCTGCCGGTCCTCTGGCACAAGGGGTACCCAATCAGACCCCGATTCCAGTTTCATCATCCAAAACTCAAAAGGATAGCCCTGCTGATGGTACCTGCAACATTAGGGGTTGGGGTCTATTACCTTAATATCACGGTGGGAAACATCTTGGCATCCCTGTTGCCCCAGGGGAGCGTCTCCTATCTCTATTACGCCCAGCGTCTGTTCGAATTTCCCCAGGGGGTCTTCACCGTGGCGGTGGCCCAGGCGGTGCTGCCCGCTATGAGCCGTCAGGCCGCTGAGGGCGATCTGGCTGCCATGAAGGACTCGCTGAACTATGGGGTGCGCCTGACCCTGTTTGTCACCATTCCGGCCCTGGTTGGGCTTGCCGTCTGTGCGGAACCGCTCTTGTCGCTCCTGTTCATGGGGGGGCAGTTCACCCACGCCATGGCCCTGCAGTCAGCCCGGGCCCTGCGCTTCTACTCCCTTGGGCTCTCTTGCGTGGCCTTGGTACGGGTGCTGGCGCCGGCCTTTTATGCCCTGCAGGACACGCGAACACCGGTGATCACCGCCTTTATCGCCTTCCTGCTCAACCTGGGATTCAGCCTCTGGCTGATGGGGCCGCTGCTGCATGGGGGGTTGGCCCTGGCGTCATCCTTCTCTGCCTTGGCCAACATGTCGCTTTTGTTATGGTTTCTGCGTCGCAAGGTAGGGCTGCTTGGTGGTACGGCCATCATGCGCACCGCACTCCGTGCCTTAGCGGCCTCCATACCGATGGGAGTTGCTACCTGGTGGGTACTGCGCCTGCAGGACTGGTCGCAGGGGGGACAGAAACTGCTCAAGGCCGGTCTGCTGGGTGGGGCGGTGTTGACCGCGCTTTGCTGTTACGGTCTGGCGATGTATCTGTTCCGTTCTGAGGAGATGCTTGAATTCAGTGGCATCATCAGACGAAAACTGCCGGGAGGTCGCTAGGATGGGCTCTTGCTCGCCGTTTCACACGCCATTGGGCATAGGCCTGGTCTATGTCAACGAAAGGGGTATCTGCCGGGTTGAACTGCCACCCAGCGCAGATTCAGGGGGCTTTACCGTTGGGTCACAGCTCTCCAGGCGGGCTTCCAGATTGCTGGAGCGTTATTTCAACGGTGAACGGATCGAATTTGCACTCCCGTGCGATCTCTCCGGCCTGCCGCCCTTCCGGCAACGGATCCTGCGTCTGGCAGCGGAAATCGGATATGGCACAGTGCTCTCCTACGGCGATCTGGCGCAACAGGCGGGATGTCCCGCAGCCGCACGGGCCGTGGGTGGCGCCATGGCTGCAAATCCGATCCCGATCATTATCCCCTGCCATCGCGTGGTGGCGGCATCCGGTTGGTTGACCGGTTATAGCGCCCCCGGCGGGCTGATCATGAAAAGATACTTATTAAGCATGGAACGGGTTGATTTCAGAGGGGACTCGAACAAGGTCAAAATTGACTGTTTTGCACAGAAACTTTTCATCAAAAAATAATCTCTTTTCTCTTGACAGCCGGTGTGAGGCTAAAGTCACTGGAAATAGGGGTTTATTGCATAACCTGGCGTAATAACATTATATTTTTTATGATTATTTTTTAGGCATTAAGATGAAATCGTAAATAAGTGTGTTGCTTTCCCATATCATCCACACCATTATCAACAGGTTCTCCACAGGTTGTGTGGAAAAGGATTTTAAGCCGTTAGAATTCCATGAAGAGACATCCTGGGGAAGGTCACCGCTCTTGCTGTTTCGCCTCTTGCCAGAGGGTTTCCATCTCTCCCAAGGTGGCCTCGTGCAGCGTGATGCCACGGTGATGCAACCGTTCCTCAATATAATGAAACCGGCGTTGGAAACGGGTTATGGTCTTGCGTAACGCCTCTTCGGTATCAAGGGCGAGAAAACGGCCAAGATTGACAATGGCAAACAACAGATCGCCCAGTTCTGCCTCGATCTGTGCCTGATCACCGCTTGCCAACGCCTCTTCGACCTCGTGGAGTTCCTCCATGACCTTAGCCATGACCTGATCTATCCGCTCCCAGTCAAATCCTACCCTAGCCGCCTTTTCGGTGATCTTTTGCGCCTTGAGCAGTGCCGGTAGATGAGGGGGAACACCAGAGAGGGCCGAACGGCGTTCATCCCCTTTCTCTGCCTTTTTGATCTTTTCCCAGTTTGCAACCTGTGCCTGGCTGTCAATGATCTCTGCGTCAGCAAAGACATGGGGGTGACGGCGGATAAGTTTCTCGGCCAGGTTGTCAAGCAAATCATCCATGGTAAAGCCGCCGCGTTCCTCAGCAATAACGGCGTGAAACACCGGTTGCAGCAGCAGATCACCCAACTCCTCCTTGAGGTGTTCATCAGAACCGCTGTCGATGGCCTCCAATACTTCATACGCTTCTTCAAGGAGATAGCGCTTAAGAGATGCATGGGTCTGTTCGGCATCCCACGGGCAGCCCCCGGGTCTCCGCAGACGGCGCATGATGCTCATAACCCGTGCGAATCCATCGTGCTGTTCATCATCGGTAAGCATGTTGGTGGTGGTCCTCCTGGTGTTGCTGTTTTTCTGTAAGGTTTTTATGCGGTGCTGACTCAGTATCACAGACCGCGTTGAGGCGTTCAGAGAGGCTTGGTCTGCCGATGCGACCTACCTGATGCTGATGGCGCGTCGGTTGATCTGCCCAGATAGTCCGTCAGGAAGGCCTCCTTGTAGGCCATAAAGCGGTTGTCTGCAATGGCCTGCCGCATCTCGGCCATCAGAGTAAGATAAAAGGTGATATTGTGAATGGCTGAAAGCACCGCAGACAAGACCTCGTTTGCCAGGAACAGGTGGTGCAGATAGGCCCGGGTGAAGGTTCGACAGGTGTAGCAGCTGCAGGAAGGATCAATGGGGTAAAAATCACGTTTGTAATTCTTACTGGTCAGGCGGATCTTGCCACGTCGAGTGAACAGGGTGGCGCTACGGGCATACCGGGTGGGGATAACGCAGTCAAACATATCCATTCCCCGCTCAACACTCTCCAGAATGTCCTCCGGCAACCCTACCCCCATCAGATACCGTGGCTTATGCTCCGGCAGGTGGGGCGCGGTCCATCCCACCACCTGCTTTAACAGCTCCAGGCCTTCGCCCACCGAGACCCCGCCGATGGCATAGCCAGGCAGATCCAGCTTACCCATTTCATGGGCGCACATCATCCGCAAATCCTCATACACGCTACCTTGCACAATGCCGAACAGGGCCTGTTTCGGGCTGGTCCAGGCCTTTTGACATTCCTTCAGCCAGCGGATGGTCTTTTGGGTGGATTGTGCGGCATAGCTCTTGTCGCACGGATAGGGGATGCACTCGTCAAAGGCCATCATGATGTCGGAACCCAAGTCCTGCTGGATTCGGATCGCGGCAGCCGGGTCGAGATAGATCTCATCGCCGGTCAGTTCATGCTTAAAGAAGACACCATCATCGGTGATCCGTTTCTTGGGCAGCGAAAAAACCTGAAACCCGCCGGAATCGGTAAGGATCGGTTTATCCCAGGCCATAAAGCGGTGCAGGCCGCCGGCCTTCTGTACCAGCCCTTCACCCGGTTGCAGGTGCAGGTGATAGGTGTTGGACAAAATGATCTTTGCGCCGGTCTCTTCTATCTGCACGGGCGTGAGCGGCTTCATGGCCCCGTGGGTGGCTACCGGCATAAAAATCGGTGTCGGTATGTCGCCACGGCTTGTGGTAAGCATACCCAGGCGGGCTGCGGATGAACGGTCTTTGTGCAGTAAACTGAATTGCAGCATGCGGTTTACAACTCCTCGGGCCTGAAGGCCACCACATCGTCAATGGTTTCAACTCCAGCCGTCAGCATCACCAAGCGGTCGACCCCCAAGGCGATCCCCGCTGACGGTGGCATGGCCGATAGTTCGTCCAAAAAACGTTCCGGCAGCGGCAATATCTGTCGGTCTGCCGCGGCTCGCCGCTGGTTGGCCTCCTCAAATCTCGCCCGCTGTTCCTGCGGGTCATTCAGCTCGCTGAAGCCATTGGCCAGCTCCAGACCGGCCAGATAAAGCTCGAAGCGCTCCGCAAGCCGGGGGTCATTGCTTTTAAGCCGTGACAGGGCGGCCATTGGGGCCGGGTAGTCCGTCAAAATGACCGGCACCATAAAATTTTCCAACGCAGGTTCGATCTGCGACACCAGCAGTTCGTCAAAACGTCCGTTTTCAGCGCTCGCCAAGGCATCGGTCTGCGCAAAACGCAAAAACGCCTCCTGGACGCTGATATGCGCCCATTTGGCGTGCGGGTCAATTTTTTTGCCAAAACGACTGAATGTGCCATCGGCTATGCAGCTCGCAGCCACTCGTCGCAGCAGTCCGACGCAATCAGCCATTAGTATGCCATAGTCAGCATCAGCCCGGTACCACTCCAGCATGGTAAATTCCGTAAGATGGCGAGAACCGCGTTCACCTGCCCGCCAGCAGTGGCTGATCTGGAAGATACGCTGATGCCCACGGCACAGCAACCGTTTCATGCAGATTTCAGGCGACGTCTGCAGTTGCCAACAGGGGAGGACGGTAAACGAATCAATATGCTCTTCCGGCGCATTGGCGGGAATAAGAAGAGGGGTCTCCACTTCAAGAAACCCCTGCTCCGTAAAATACTGCCGTATGGCCTGTACCACCTGCGCCCGGAGTATCAGGGCTGATTGCGGCATGCTAGCCTTTCACGCGTGTCGAGTACTCGCCTGTACGGGTATCGATCACCACTAACTCATTCTCTTCGATAAACGGTGGCACCCGCAGGACATACCCGGTCTCCAAAGTCGCTGGTTTCGAGTCGCTGCCGGAGGTGTCACCTTTTACCCAAGGATCAGTCTGCAGAACCCGCAGGTTCACAAAGTTAGGCAGGGTAACCCCAATCGGCTTGTCACCGAACAGCAGTACAGCGACCTTGGTGTTTTCTAGCAGGAAGTGTTTGGCATCGCCCACGGCATCCTCTTCCATCACAACCTGCTCATAGCTCTCCTGATCCATAAAGGTGTAATGAGTGCCTTCCTTGTAGAGGTACTCCATGTCTCGTTCATCCATGCTGGCAGGCTCGAAGTTTTCACCGGAACGATAGGTGCGGTCAAGGGTTGCACCGTTGATCATGTTCTTCATCTTACACTTGTACAGTGCCTGGCCTTTTCCCGGTTTGACAAAATCAAAGGAGGTCACCAGATAGGGGTCACCATCGATAATCAGCTTGGTGCCTTTTTTAAGATCAGCAACAGACAGCATAAAGTATCTCCTTAATTTTTACAGCATGTTAATAACACAAAACTCATGCGGTGCTATAGCTGTCTGCAGGGCATGAGTTTTGATATGTCAGGTTGAGTACAACCGTTTTTATTTGGCGCGATAAGTAATCCTGCCACGGCTGAGGTCGTACGGGGAGAGCTCCACGGTAACCTTGTCGCCGGGCAAAATTTTAATAAAGTACTTGCGCATCTTACCGGAGATATGGGCAAGAACCACGTGATCATTTTCAAGTTTTACTCGAAACATTGCATTTGGCAACGGCTCAATAACCGTGCCTTCAACCTCAATCGCTTCTTCTTTACTCATGCGAAACCCAGCTCCTATAAACGCCCATAAGGTATATTATGTCAAGTACGATCAGGGCGTGTTTTAGTGGTTACAACGGTTGTTCTCACTACACTATTCATTCGCCTTTGGCAAGGTAATTCACAGGGTTCAGAAAAACAGGAAAAGATTATTGGTACTGAATATACAAAGGTCTCGGGTTCAATTTTAAGAGATCCTGGGGGCTCATCATCTGATTCCCCTTTTTGGTATCGTTATGGTAAAATAATTTAAAGCCGGTAAACTGAACCGGTTCCGAGACGATGTAATCCTTGTAGGTATCCCGTTTCAGCCATGGCGCCCCCCATCCATCCATATGCATCACAATCTGCACCTCTGGGCGGAGAATAATCTTATCGGCATTGGTTACGCCATTGCGGGTGAAACGATGCACGGTGAGCACCTTTGGGGGGAGATGGTACTTTTGAACCAGCCCCTTTAGATAACCGCTGGCATAGTTGATATCCGCTGCGTCATAGGTGCCGATCTTTTCACCGGGTAGCGCCTTACTGCCAATAAGGTTAAACTCGGGATCGATGCCGAGAAATACGTCTGGTTGCTTAAGCATCCCCTCAAACCGTGGCAGGAGTGCGCGAAGATCATCGTGTCCGGTTTGAATATCCAGAAACAGGACAGCCCCGGCCTCCTTTGCCCACTCATACACCCGATTCACAACGGCATCAGGCATTACCATACGATATTTGCCTGATTTCCCCGGGGTGTCTTGAGCCACTACGGCGATCAGATGCAGGGCCGGTTGTACCGGTGTGGCTGGATCCGCTTTTTCCCATCTGGCAACTTCCACCTTAAGACGTCGTAACATCTCGTCCTTCGGAAATTCGCCCAATACCCCCATTTTTTTTGAGAGTGGATTGCCATAGTATGCAACAATGCGTTTCTGCGGCAGAATTGCACCGGGTAACGGCACCGGATATTTTTTGGGCCATCCCTTGCTAGCGGCAAATGCGGGGTCTTCACCGGCGTTGTATTTGGCCTTTACCCTGCCGTGGGCCGTGCTGATGGCTTGAAACGGCGCCAGTTCCGTACCCAAGGTGCTACTCTGTTGCCCAAAGGGTTGTGGCGTTGTCGGTTGTACGGCCGGCGAAGATCCGGCATGGCCCACAGGGTGGAGAGGTGGGCTGGAGTGGTGCAGACGATCCTGACAGCCAGTCAGGGTCAACAGCGCAGCAAGCAAAATCGGCATAGAAAGACTAACAAAACGAGGGTACAAAGGGGACACGGACGAACTCCAGCGAGATAAATAACACAATAAAATTGATTTATATACCACAGGAACCTTGTTGTAGGCAAATGAAGAAAATGACCTGCTTACTCGTAGCCCAATTCCCGTAACATGGCGGTCCGCTCGGTCCAGCGCTCCTGTACCTGAACGAACAATTCAAGAAACACCCGCGTTCCCAGCAGCCGCTCAATATCGCGGCGTGCCTGCTCGCCGATTTTCTTGAGCATACTGCCTTTTTTGCCGATGATGATACCCTTATGGGAATCACGTTCCACCATGATGGTGGCGGTGATGGCCACTACCCCGCTCTCCCGCTCCTGGAAGGCGTCCACCACCACGGCAGTGCCGTAGGGGATCTCCTTGGTGGTCAGGCGGAAGACCTTTTCGCGGATCAGTTCAGCCACAATGAACTTCTCCGGCAGGTCGGTCAGGATGTCCTCCGGGAAGAGCGGTTCGCCTCCCGGCAAACGCTCCCGCACCAGTTTAACCAGGCGCTCTACATTGCTGCCGGTCTGGGCCGAGATCGGCACCACCTCGGCAAACTCGTGCAGCCTGGCATAGCCGTCTATCACGCTGAACAGTTTTTCCCTGGGCTCCACCTGATCGATCTTGTTCAAGATCAGTAAGACCGGTGCACCTGCCTTGCTGCAGATCTCCTGCACAAACGGCTCGTCGATCCGTTGCGTGGCGTCCACCACCAGCAGCAACAGGTCGATACCGGTCACCGCGGTCATGGCCGCATCCACCATGACCTTGTTGATCCGGTTGCGGGCATTGTGAATACCGGGGGTATCCACGAACACGATCTGGCTATGCTCATCGGACAGGATGCCGCGGATCACGTTGCGGGTGGTCTGGGGCTTGTCCGAGACCGCCACGATCTTCTCGCCCAGGATCCGGTTCAAGAGCGTGGACTTGCCCACGTTGGGACGGCCGATGATCGAGACAAAACCGGATTTGTACGTTTGATCTGCCATCAGTTTTTTGCTCCCCAGGTATCCTTTAAGGTCACCACCCGGTTGAAGATCGGCTTACCCGGCTGGGAATCCTTTGCATCGGCGCAGAAGTAGCCCAAACGCTCGAACTGGAAACTCTGGCCCGGGGCGGCCTGCAGCAGCGAAGGCTCCACCCAGCACTGCGGCAGCACTGAAAGGGATTCAGGGTTCAGGAACTGTTTGTAATCCGCTCCGCCCCGGTCCGGGTTGGCATCGCTGAACAGGCGGTCAAACAGACGTGCCTCCACCGTGGCGGCATGGCGAACCGAGAGCCAGTGGATCACGCCTTTGATTTTGCGGCCGTCGGAGGTGACCGGCCCGTTGGTGGAGCCGGGGTCGTAGTCGGCGTGCAGCTCAATCACCCTGCCCTGCTCGTCCTTGACCATGCCGGTACACTTGACTACGTAGGCATATTTCAGCTTGACCTCGCCACCCACGGTCAGGCGGTGGAACCCCTTGGGCGGATTTTCCATGAAATCATCGCTATCAATCAGGATCTCTTTTGAGAACGGCAGTGTGCGCGTGCCCAGCTCCGGTTTGTGCGGATGGTTGGCCACCTCAAACTGATCGACCTGCTCCTCAGGGTAGTTGTCGATGATCAGCTTGATCGGGTGCAGCACCGCCATGGCCCGTTGGGCCTGCTCGTTCAGGTCTTCCCTGACGCACTCCTCAAGCAGTTCATACCCGATCCAGGCATCGCTGCGCCCCACCCCGATCCGGTCACAGAAAGTGCGGATGGCAGCCGAGGTAAAGCCGCGGCGCTTGAGCCCCATGATGGTCGGCATGCGCGGGTCATCCCAGCCATTGACCAGGCCGGTTTGCACCAGTTCCTGCAGTTTGCGCTTGCTCATCACGGTGTAGGAGAGATTCAGGCGGGCGAACTCGTACTGGCGTGGCCGCGCCGGCACCGGCAGGTTGTCCAGGAACCACTCGTACAGGGGACGATGGGATTCAAACTCCAGGGTGCAGATCGAGTGAGTGATCCCCTCAATGGCATCCGACTGTCCATGGGTAAAGTCGTACATCGGGTAGATGCACCAGGTGTCACCCACATGGGGGTGGCTGGTGTGCAGGATCCGGTACAGCACCGGGTCACGCAGGTTCATGTTGGGGGAGGCCATGTCGATCTTAGCTCGCAGCACCTTGGCGCCATCAGGAAACTCACCGGCCCGCATCCGGCGAAACAGGTCCAGATTCTCCTCTACTGAACGGTTGCGGAAGGGAGATTCCGTTCCTGGCTCGGTCAGGATACCACGATTCTGCTTCATCTGCTCCGGTGTCTGGTCATCCACATAGGCCTTAGCCTGCTGGATCAGGTACTCGGCCCATTGGTAGAGCTGCTCAAAGTACTCCGAGGCATGGTAGAGGTGCTCCCCCCAATCGAACCCCAGCCAGCGTACACTCTCCTTGATCGACTCGATATACTCGGTCTCTTCCTTGACCGGGTTGGTATCGTCAAAACGCAGGTGGCAGCAACCGCCAAAGTCACGAGCCAGACCAAAGTTGAGGCAGATCGACTTGGCATGACCGATATGGAGATACCCGTTCGGTTCAGGCGGAAAACGGGTCACCACGGTCTGGTGCTTGCCGCTCTGCAAATCGTCGTTGACGATGGTGCGCAGGAAGTTTGCTGTCGGGGTTGTGGTTGGTTCAGTGGACATGTATTGCCTCATAGGTACTTTTGTTTGGCTCTTATGGATGTACTTTGGTCAAATAACTGGACTACTTGCTTCATCCTCTCGTACTTTTATACATAGTTAATTGATTGGGGATGGAGCTGTATTAAGAAGGATTTACCTAACTCAACTTTCGCACTTGCAGATATGATCATAACAGCCTGATTAAATTGTGTTTTAACCGCATCTTGGAGCCAAAAGTAACAATGGTTCTCTGAAAACTCTTGGTAGTGTTTCAACAAATCGCTCA
>JAJYCS010000010.1 GCA_021778115.1 Deltaproteobacteria bacterium | reverse complement strand
GGAGGGGCGGCAGCGGAGCCACAAACCAACCTTTAGGGGCAACTACCTTAACCCGGCCCTGAAACAAGGCTTGATCGAGATGACTGATCCTGCCGCTCCCCGTAGCCCGGTACAGAAGTATCGGCTGACAGCCAAGGGGAAGAGCCGTGGTGGCAAGCCATGACCCCGGAACTGTTGCTGCAGCATTTTAACCGGATCAGCGAAGCGCCGGATGCCATTCCGCGCCTGCGGAGGTTTATCCTTGATCTGGCAGTACGGGGCAAGCTGGTGGAGCAGGACCCCAATGATGAACCGGCGGGGGAGTTGCTGAAGCGGATACAGGCTGATAAAGCGTGGCTGTTGAAGAAAGGGAAAATTAAGAAGGACAAACTGACGCATCCAATCGGATGTAACGAGCAGCCTTTTGATAAGCCTTTACAATGGCTATTTGTTCGATTGGGGCAAGTTCTCGAGATGGTTAATGGTCGTGCATTCAAGCCTACGGACTGGCTTGAAAGTGGTTTGCCAATAGTACGTATTCAGAACTTGAATAACGCTCAGGCTCCATTCAATTATTGCGACCCTAAAGTTGTTGAAGACCGCCATTTGATAAGAGATTCAGACTTTTTGATTAGTTGGTCAGGTACTCCAGGAACTTCCTTTGGAGCTTTTATCTGGAATCGAGGCCTCGCGGCTCTGAACCAACATATATTCCGTTGTGTTCAGATTGGTGATGCGTTCTGGCCAAATTTTCTTAGGTTGGCAATTAATAGTCAGCTAGATGTGCTTATTGCGCAGGCACAAGGCGGTGTTGGACTTCAGCATGTAACCAAGGGCACGTTAGAATCGCTTCCTCTCCCCCTCCCACCCCTCGCCGAACAGCAGCGCATCGTTGCCAAGGTGGATGAACTGATGGCGCTGTGTGACCAGTTGGAGGCAGAACTCAAAAATAGAGAAAACTATCGCCGCCGCCTGCTGGAGGCGGTGCTGCATGAGGCGCTTGAACCGGCACTGCACGGGGCGGCCTGACCAATGAAACTGCCTCCCCTGATCCCCGGTGTTCTTATCAAGCACTACAAACGATTTCTGGCCGATATTGAGTTGGATGATGGCAGCGTGGCGACGGCCCACTGCCCCAATTCCGGCAGCATGTTGGGCTGCAACCGACCCGGCAGCCCGGTCATGCTCTCGATAAGCCCCAACGCTGGGCGCAAGCTGCCCTACACCTGGGAGCTGGTGCAGGTGGACGGTTACTGGGTGGGCCTGAACACCATGCTGCCGAACCGGCTGGCCGAGGAGGCGATCCTGGATGGGACTATCGCCGAGCTGCAGGGGTATGAACGGCTGCGGCGGGAGGTGCCGTACGGTAGCGAGCGGAGTCGGATCGATATCCTGCTGGAGGGGAAACAGGGGCGCTGTTACGTGGAAGTTAAGAACGTGACTCTCGTGGAAGGCGGACTGGCCCTGTTTCCCGATGCGGTCACCGAGCGGGGGCAGAAACACCTGCGGGAGTTGATGGCGGTGGTCAGAAACGGCGACCGAGGGGTGATCCTGTTTACCGTGCAGCGGGGTGACGGCACCGCCGTGGCCCCGGCCGACACCATTGATCCGGTCTATGGCCGGCTGCTGCGGGAAGCGGTGGCAAACGGTGTCGAGGCGCTGGCCTACCGCGCCCGGGTCGAGCCGGAGGCTATCCGGCTGACCGGGCGGCTGGCGGTGCGGCTTTAGCTGCCGGCGGGGATCATGGCTGCGAATTCCCGTTCAACCTGTTTGGGGTCCTGCAGCAGTCTGGCATGGACGGCCTGCGACATCGGGTCGGGGAAGATATCTTCGGCATCATTTGCCAGACCGGTCACAATCGCGGTAGCCACCTGGGCCGGGGTTGCCTTGGGCATCTCCTGGCCGGCGGTCATCCGGGTATCCACCGGCCCGGGGTAGATGCCGACCACCCGCACGCCTTTGGGGGCAAGTTCGGCCCGTATCCCCTGCAGCAGTGAGTGAACGGCCGCCTTGGAGGCGCAGTAGGTGCCGTTGACCGGCAGGTTGACCATGCCGATTATGGAACAGACATTGGCGATCACCCCGGTGCCGCGGGCGGCCAGAATCGGCGCAAAGGCCCGGCAGACCGCCAGGGTGCCGAAAAAATTGACCTCCATCTCCTCCCGGGCCGCCTCCATGCCGGTGGGCCCTAACAGCCACATGCAGCGGTTCAGGCCGGCGTTGTTGATGATGATGTCCAGATCGCCGTGCTGTTCCGCTGCTGCCGCTACGCAGGCGGCATTGGTGATGTCCAGCCGGAAGGCAGACACCCGCTCATCGAGGTGCGACAGTTCGGTGACCGCATCGATGCTGCGTGCCGCCGCATATACCTTGGCCACCCCCCGCTTCAATAACTCACTGACCAGTGCCGTGCCGATGCCGCCGTTGGCACCGGTAACCAACGCAATTTTCCCTGTGAGATCCATACTCAGTTCCTTTCGTGTACTTATTGGTTGCAGGCCTCAGATGCCGCACGATGGTACAGACGGTTGAAAAAGAGCAGCGTCACCACTACGCCGCTACCGACCACCAGGAATGCCGGCCTGAAGCCGTGTGCCTTAATGATCGGGCCGATGCCCAGTGAGCAGAGCATCATGCCGGCATAGACACTGGTGTTGTAGCAGCCCATGGCCAGACCGCGCATCTCCCGCGGCACCACATCGGCGATCAGGGCGCAGATGACGGTAAAGGCCGTTCCCATGCTCAGACCCATCACAGTGGCCACCGCCATGAGCGATGTCACCGAACCGCAGAACCCAAAGGAGGCCATGGCCAGGCCAAAGACCGCCAACCCACCGATAACCAGCAGGCTGCGATCCGCCACCCGGTCGCACAACCTGCCCGAGGGCAGCCGCGACAGGGCGTTGGCCAACGCCTGGGTGGCGAAGACAAAGCCGATCTCCTGGGTGTGCATCCCCAGACTGTCGATGTAGAGCGGCATAAAGGTGACGAACATCCCGAACCCGAGGCAGCCGCCGATAGTGGCAAGCAGGCAGGCCATCAGCCTGCGGTTGCGGAGCAACGTCTGCAGCAAGGGGAGTATGGCGGGACAGGGGGCGCCATGCCTGCCGCAGCGCTGCCTGTTCGGGCTGGGCAGGGCGACCAACGCCAGGCAGAGCATGGCGAAGATCAGGCCGCCGGCCACCAGAAAGACCGGCCGCAGCCCCACAGCCGTGCTCAGGAACCCGCCAGCGGCCGGCCCGATGGTCATACCGCCATACAGGGCCATGGTGTACCAGCCGTAGGCCTGCCCGAGCACCTCAGGCGGGGTGATATCGGCCACGTAGGACATGAGGGTCGGCGAGAAGGCCGAGAGGCCGACACCGAACAGCAGGTAGACGGCCGCCATCTGCAGCGGGCTGTTGCACCAGTAGAGCAGCAGGGACGAACCGGCCAGCAGGGCCATCCCCCCCAGGAGCGGCACGCGGCGTCCGAGACGGTCCGAGACGAGTCCCGACGGGATGGACAACGCCCCGGCCATGACCATGAAGGCGGCGTTGATCATCCCCACCTCCACCGTGTCGGCCCCCAGTGACTGGGCAAACAGCGGCACGATAGGGATCCGCATATAGGAACCGAGAAAGCTGAAAAAGCTGATGATGCAGGCGGTCAGCAGCAGACGGCCGGCTGATCTGGTATGGGCGCGCATAGTGCCTCGAAGCGTGGTTTATTCAGCGGCCGTCAGCCAGCTGATGTTCGTGAGCGGCATCCCTTCCTTGTAAGAGAGGAGCGGGGAGAGCGCAACGAAGAAGATATGGAAGATCACGGAAGTTGAAGTTGCCGAGCAGCCCATGCAGTCTGGCGGCAATCCGGTCATGTTTTCTCGGGGTCCGTAATCTAGGGTGGCACAGCGGCGATACGGGAGACTTTTCTCAGCAGGGCAGGCGCCGCCTGGCGCAGGGACTGTTCGTCAAACCCCTTGCATCTCAAGTAGTGCATCTCTTCGCTCCGATACCCCGAAACCCTCTGCCTTCCACTGCGTGGACAACTGCCTGACCGTTTTTTGTTCCCTGACGGTGTCCTTGAGCGCCTGCTCAAGAAGCGTGTATAGGAGTTGTGCCGTCTCTTCCAGCACCCCCTTAATACGCTGTGGCTGATTGATTGTTTCGGGCAGCGCCATTAAGGCCTCTCGGATCAGGCCAGGCATGGCCGGTGACAGCGTGCCGCTGGTCTGAAGCTCGTGGAGCCGTTGTACGCAACTGCCGATGCTTAAGGCTGCCAACCCTTCTTCCAGCATGCTGAAGTGCTCAGCATCATACCTGGTTGCCATGTCCACCAGGCGGGTCACCCGATGTTGCATCCGCATCAGTGAGATCCCTGTCCTGGCGGGGGCATCCCCTGCAGCCAGACCTGCAAGGTCGTGCACGATGGCACTCAGTAAACAGCGCAGACGGATGGCGGGATTGATCGGGATCAGGTGGCGGTAGGCCAACCAGGCGCCACCCACCCCCAGTACCATGGCCACTGCGCCAATCGCCAGGTCCGCCGGCAGGATGGCGATCGATACGCCTGGTTGTGCAACAAAGATGAAGAACAGCGTGGCGTCGGTGGCGGCAATCGCCGTTCGCCGGTACTGCATGGCAAAGGCCCCTAGCAAGACAAAGGGGGAGATAACGGCAGCCGTCAGCAAGGGGTCGTGTATGCCGGGCAGCAACAGGATCCGGCAGCAGACTGCCAGTGTTGACCCGATTGCTGCACCAAAGAAAATCTGCCCCACAAAGGCGGCCGGGTGTTCCTTATTAGAAAAGATACTGATCATGATGGAGATGGCCATCATCATCATCGGGCCTTTGCTCCAGCCGGTCAGCGTCCAGATAAGGCCCACCAGGCCAATGCTTAATCCGGCGCGAATCGCTGCCCGGCGAGCCTCTTGCCAGTCACGGTAACGAATCAGACGGTTTTTTGCCGGTTCCTGCGAACCGCTGGTCATGCTGCCGTAGTCGTGCAGCAGCAGTTGGAGGCTGTTCACGATCCCGTCCAGGCTTTCACCCAAAAGCGGCATATGCACCTTTGACTCGGCCACCACCTCGCTCATCTCATCGGTGCAGCTAATCGTCGCCGACTGTTCGAGCTTGTCGGCAACCGTATCCAGATGCTGGGCCAAAAGCCCTTGCCAGTAGTCATGACGCTGGTCCTGCCGATCATGTCGACTAAGCTGTGCGCCGGTCAGCCGACCAACAGCCAGCAGCGAGAGCAAGGCGGCGATCAGCCCCCTGACGTGCCGTTTACGTTGTCTGGAGCCGAGCCGGCCTGAACAGACGGCATCCAGCATCCCTTCGATCTCGGCAATTTCGATCAGGATATCCTGTTCCTGGCGGTTCAGTGTGCCTGCGCCCCCTTGACGCAACTGCAACGCCAGCCATGCCACCACCCTCCCGGACAGCTGGTGCAGGCGCTCGAAAAGTTCGGCACGGGGATTAACGGGGGTAAACAGCGCCGTTACCACGGTTGTAACGATGATGCCGACCATGATGCAGGCGATCCTGCCAAAGACGATGGCGTACAGGTGAGCCGGGTTCAGGTAGCCGCTCATGGCGATAATGGCGCAGGTACAGGCTGCCATCAGGGCAGCGTAGGAACGCTGGGCGTACAACAGGTTGCCGATGCCGACGCAGACGGCCAGCCAAAAGGCCAACGCCAGGGTAAGCAGCAGGGGCGACCTGGTGTAGAGCAGGATCAGCAAGCCTGCCGCAGCGCCGATAGCTGAACCAAGCAGGCGGTACAGGCTCTTTTCCAGCAGCATCCCCCGGGTTGGCTGGATCACGATCAAGGCGGTCATGGCCGCCCAGTACGGGTTTTCAATCTTGAGCAGAATTGCCACCGCAAGGGCGGCAAGGGCGGCGGTTGTGCCCCGCAGGGCCTGAAATATGCGTGGACGCTGTTGGCTGATCAAACGGAGGAACGCGAGGTATCTCATCGTCTGTGCCGCCTGCGGATTTCTTGCACGGCGGGTTCCAGGCGCAGGATGAGCTGTGCCAGCTGGGCGATCTCACCGTCGTTGAACGGGCTGAGCAGTTCGTATTCAAGGGTGGTCACCGTATCGTGAATCCGGGCCACGAGCAAACGTCCCTTGGGGGTCAGGCTGAGCTGCTTTGCCCGGCGGTCGGTTGTGTCTTCCGAGCGCTCT
Source organism: Deltaproteobacteria bacterium (assembly GCA_021778115.1). Taxonomy (GTDB): domain Bacteria; phylum Desulfobacterota; class Desulfuromonadia; order Geobacterales; family Pseudopelobacteraceae; genus Trichlorobacter. The sequence continues at coordinate 39,551 of JAJYCS010000010.1, read as the reverse complement.
ATCAGCCCCTTGGCAATCAGTGTGTCGAGCAGGCGGACCAGCGAGGGGCCCTCGATACCGATGGAGGCCGCCAGTTCCTTCTGGCGGACACCATCGCCACATATCCGTAAATGCAACAGGGGCCGCCAGGTGGCATCGGTCAGGCCGGTTGAGTGGAATTCGGCATCCAGCACCTGACGCCAGCGGCGTGTCAGCAGGCCAAGATGGTACAGGATGTTGGTGCGGTCAATGTAAGGGTGAGAAGTGGTCACGGGTAAATAGATAGCATGCTATCTATTTTATTTCCATCTATTCATACATATATGGTTATGCTTTGCCGGCTAGCCCCATCAGGGCCGTCCTTTTGAGTATGCCGGATCATCCCTCGTAGTCCACCGCGAGGACGGATGCACAGTTGGCCCGCATGAACGGTAGCACCTCGCCGGCATGGTAGGGGTGCACCTGGTAGGCCTGCAGATCGGCCAGGGAGTCAAATTTGGTGACCAGCGCCACATCGTAGGAACGCTCGGTACGGGCCAGATCAATCCCCGCCTCAAGATGCCGCAACTCGGCGATCCTCCCCTCCATGGAGAGCAGTTTATCCCGTACGGCGGTAATATTCTCCGGCGTAGGGTCGGCCAGCTTGAAAAAGACGATATGGGTTATCATGGGGCAATCCTCCAATGGTGCACGTAGTCCCCTTGAGATACCGTGAATCGTGCCGTTCTGTCAACGTCGCCTTGAGGATCGGGAAAACCGTGCTACACTCACCTCAAGCTGGTTATGAAACGGCCTCGGCCGTGGATCCTCCGGAGGTGACCGCCATGCCTGAATCTACCCTGATCCCATCCATTGACAAACGTCTCGGCGCCTTTATCGAAGTCAACCGCCGCCAGGACGCCCTGTCGGGTGAACCGCCACCCAGACCGACCATTACCATCTCCCGAGAGTTCGGCTGTGAGGCCTACCCGATGGCGGAACTGCTGCGCCAGCAGTTGGAGACGCGCACAAAGCAAAGCTGGACCCTGATGGACAAGGCGCTTCTGGACGAGGTGGCAAAAAACCACAACCTCTCCCAGCAGGTCCTGGAGAAGCTGGGCGAAAAAAATCGTTTCCTGGACGAGTTTTTGTCCACCTTTTCCCCCCGCTGGAAGAGCGATAAGGACTATTACCGCCTGCTGTGCAAACAGATCATCGCCCTGGCGGAAGAGGGGAACGTGATCATCGTCGGCCGCGGCGCCGCCCAGGTGACCCAGCGGATGAAAAACTGCCACCACTTCAGGATGTTCGCCTCCCACGCCTTCAAGGTCAGCTCCATAGCCAAACGGCTGAGCGTCGACAGAGGAGAGGCGGAAAGCCTGATCGAAAAGCGGCAGAAAGAGCGTGACCGCTTTATTCGCGATTTTCTGGACCGGGACCCCTACGATCTGAACATCTACCACCTGATCTTCAATAATGACCGCAACAGCGCCAGCAAGGTCGCCGACACCATCGCCGACTATCTGCTCAAAGGCTGACCCAGGGCGCCAACGTGCAACACCACCCCAAGGGCCGGCCGCTCCCGGCCCTTGTTATTACACCCCGGCAGGCGAAGGCATTCCCCAAACGTCGATAATCTGCTACAAACGGGGAGGAGGAGACTTGTGTGAAAAAAATCGTCCCCATACTCCTGGTGTTGCTGACCCTGTACCTGGCCTATATCGTGATATCCTTGGCGATCTTGCCGCCGGTAAGCGAACTGGCGGATCGCAAGCAGAGCATCACCATCACGGTACGCGACTGGCAGGGCAACGAACGCCCCTTGGTGGTTGGCCCGAAAAACCGCTACTGGACCCCCACAAACCGTATCCCGCCGGAGATGAAATGGGCGGTGATCCTGGCGGAGGACAGCAACTTCTACCGACACGACGGCATTGACGTCAAAGCGATCAAGCAGGCGATCAAGTATGATCTAGAGAAGAAGAGCCTGGCAAAGGGCGCCTCCACCATCACCCAGCAGGTGGCCAAGAACATCTACCTCTCCCGGGAGAAGACCATTACCCGCAAGCTGAAGGAGGTCTATCTGGCCTGGCGGATGGAGCAGGAACTGACGAAGGGGCGAATCCTGGAGCTCTACCTGAATGTGGCGGAGCTTGGACCGATGGTCTACGGCATCGGCCACGCCTCCCGATACTATTTCGGCAAGCCACCTGCTGAGATGACCCCCCGTGAGTGTGCCTTTCTGGCGGCCATGCTCCCCGGTCCCCGAGTGGCCTACAACCCGTACCGCAACCTGGGGAAGGTGTTGCGACGCTCCAACATGATCCTGCGAACCATGCGGGCAAAAGGGGTCATCTCCACCGAAGAATACCAGGTCGCCCTTGGACAGGAGCCGAATATCAGAGGTTTGCAGCACAAGGTGGATACCACCTTGCAGCAGCCCCCGCCGGTCCAGCTCCCCCTCTCCTCGGCCCAGAGCGCTCCCCCTCCCTCCCCGGCGCCGTCTGAACCGACGCAGACCGGACCAACGCCGCCACCGGAGCCGGCGCCTTCCCAGGAACCACCACCGGCAGCCACACCATCCGGGGAGAACAAGTAGGCCGCCATGTCCTCCCTTCTGCACCGCCGGGGACGGATGGGACGCCTGATGCGCCACCTGCGCCGCCAGAGCATCGGACCGCTGCCGGATATCCTGCGTGCCGAGGAGATGGAACTGTACGCCGGGGGCGAAAGCTTCTTTGCGGCCCTCTTTGCAGCCCTTGACCGGGCTGAACGCCTGATCTGCCTTGAGTACTACCGGATCAGCGCTGACCATACCGGCGGGCGGCTGGCCGAACGCCTGGCCGCTGCCGTTGCACGTGGCGTTATGGTCCTGCTTATCTACGACATGGTGGGCTGTCGGGATACACCGGCCTCCTTCTTTAGCGCCCTGGGGCGGCTGGGGGTACGCTGCCTCCCCTTCAACCGTTTTTCGCTGCGCCGGGGCATCCGCTGGCTTGACCGACGCGATCACCGCAAGCTGGCGATCATCGATGGCCGCCAGGCCTTCCTGGGTGGCCTGAACATCGCCGATGCCTATGCCGGACGCCTGGACCCGCCCCATACTTTCCATGATGTCGGATTCAGTCTGCAGGGGTCCGCGGTCGTCCCGCTCCTGACGCTGTTTATTGAGAACTGGACGATGGAACAGGGGCTCCCGCCGCACCTCCCCCCCCTGGAACCGGTGCGTCGTCCCGCGCCGGGTGATGCGCGGGTGACCCTGATCAGCGGTGGCCCCCACCAACGCCGTTCAGCCATCAGGGCCGCCTTTCGCGTGGCGATGGCCGCTGCGGCCACCGAGCTCTTGATCGCCAATCCCTACTTCGTGCCGGGGCCACGGATCATCCGCTCCCTGCTGCGCGCCTCTCGTCGGGGGGTAAAGATTCGCCTGCTGTTGCCTGCCCGCAGCGATGTCCCCCTGGTCAGGCTGGTGAGCCGCAGCAGTTATCAGCCGCTCCTGGAGGCCGGCGTCGAGATCTTTGAGCTGGAACGCCAACTGCTCCATGCCAAGCTGATGTTGATCGATGGCAAACGGACCGTCCTGGGCTCGGCCAACCTCGATCAACGGAGCTTTCATCGCAACTTCGAGATCAACGCCATCATCCTGAGCCGCCGTTTCGGGGCCCAGGTCAAGTCGCTCTTTGAACGGGATCTCGCCGGGTCACGAAGGATCACCCTGGACGACCATGCCAAGCGCGGCCTCCTCTCCCGCTTTCTGGAGCCGTTGCTCCGTCCGATCTCCTGGTTCCTCTGACGACCGATGCTGATCGATACCCACTGCCACCTTGACTGCGAACCGTTGGCAAGCCACCTTGAACCGTTGCTGGCAGAGGCGAGGGCTGCAGGTGTCACCCACTGGCTGGTGCCCGGCATCAGACCGACGGGCTGGCCGGGTATCCAGCGCCTTTGTTGCCGGATAGACGGGGCATTGCCCGCCTTCGGCATCCATCCGATGGCCTGGGGAGCGGCAGACGATGACCAGCTGGCCCTCCTTGACCAGCTGGCTCCCCAGGCGGTTGCCATCGGTGAGATCGGTCTGGACCGCCAGCTCGGCGAGCTCAAGCGCCAGGAGCCGCTCTTCCGGGAACAGCTCCGGATCGCCCGGCGCCATGGACTGCCGGTGCTGATCCACTGCCGCAACGCCATCGGCCGCACCCTTTCCCTGCTGCAGGAGGAACGGATCGATGCGGTGGGCGGCATCATGCACGCCTTTTCCGGTTCCCTTGAATCGGCCCGCGACTGCATCCGGCTCGGGTTTGCCATCTCACTCTCGGCCACGCTCACCTATCGAGAGGCGACCCGTTCTGCACGTCTGGCCGCCGATCTGCCACTCCAGCATCTGGTGCTTGAGAGCGATGCCCCGGACCTGACTCCGCAGCGCTTCAAAGGTTCCTTCAACCGACCGGCCTGGCTGTTGGAGACCGCAAACCGCCTCGCGTCCCTCAAGGGGCTACCCCTTGCAGCCGTGGCTGCCGCCACCACGGCAACGGCCCGACGGGTCCTGCGTCTACCCTGAAAGGAGAACAACCATGAGACCGTTTCTTCCCCCCCTCCTGACCCTCTGCCTCCTCGCCTCTGGCTGTACGATGGCCACCGCCTGGAAGAGCATCCCGCCCCCCGGCGGTTGCGATCGGTGCCATACCGTCGCCATCGCAACCAACTGGCAGGTACGCTATCAAGCAGCAACCATAGCCGACGAACGGGGGCAGCTCCCGTTCCAGACCCCACAATACAATACGCCGATTGGACAGCAGCGGTCCGCTCTTCGACCTGATTCCAAAAAAGTCGAACAACAGCAGTGCTTTGCCTGTCATCATGCACCGACGTCGGCCCACCGGGGTTTCAGCGGCAGCTACCACCATCACGGCAGATGACCGCAATGACCCTAAAAAAATTATTGACTTATTGATAAAGCCGAGTATATTCCGTGTTTGTCGCTTTGAACCACTGTGTCCTGCACAGGGTTAATTACTCAAAAGAGGTGAATCACATGAAGAAGCTGCTCTCCCTGTCCCTGGTCCTGGCTCTGGCACTTGGCGTTGCCGCTGGCTGCAAGAAGAAAGAAGAAGCTCCTGCTCCTGCTGCTCCTGCTGAAGCCCCTGCTGCTCCTGCTGCTCAGAAGCCGATGTCTTCCGCTGCTGCTACTCCGGCTGCTGCTCCGGCAGACAATGCTGCTCCTGCTGCTCCGGCTAATAAGTAATTTTGCCACCAGTATGGCGAAAAAGCCTGTCGGGTCTTCCCGACAGGCTTTTTTTGTGCCCTGTGGTCGAGGTTTCCTAAACACACGATGCATGAAATGGCCATCACCCAAGGAATTGTGGATATTTGCGAACAGCATGCCGGGGGACGCACGGTCACGGCCGTGGTGCTGGAGATCGGCATGCTGAGCGGCGTCGTTCCTGAGGCCGTGACGTTTTGTTTTGAGGCGTGCAGCAGCGGGACCGTGGCCGAGGGCGCGCAGTTGCAGATCGAACAGCTGCCCGGCCAGGGACGTTGCCTGGCCTGCCAGCGGGAACAACGGATCGAGCGGCTGTTTGACCCCTGCCGTCACTGTGGTAGTTATCAGATTGAGGTCGTGGGCGGTGAAGAGCTGCGGGTACGGGAGATCGAGGTGGAAGACTGACGGTTCTCACGTGTACGTATTGGAAAAACAGGGGGCTGAGCGCTACAAACGCCCAGCCCCCGTGTCATAGCAGGAAAAAGGACTGATAACCTACTCGTTCCACCCCTCGGGATTGACATCGCCGAGCTGCTCCCAATGCTCGGGGGAACGCCAGAGGGACGAGAGGATCAGTTCGCGGATATGCAGGAACTCCTTGGGGAGTTTGTCATACATCTTGACGAACAGCTCCTCGTGGGAGATCACCTCGTTCTGCCAGACACCACGATCAACCGACATCAGTTCGTTGAACTTCTCGCGGGGCATCTCAAGCCCTTCCCAATCCATATCCTCGTAACGGGGCATCCATCCCAGGGGGCTCTCAACGGAACCGGTCTTCCCCTGCACCCGTTCCGCAATCCACTTCAGGACCCGCATATTATCACCGTAGCCGGGCCAGATGAACTTGCCGTTAGCATCCTTGCGGAACCAGTTCACGCTGAAGATGCGGGGCGGTTTGGGGACGCTCCGGCCGAACTGCAGCCAGTGGGCGAAGTAATCGGCCATATGGTACCCGCAAAACGGAAGCATGGCGAAGGGGTCGCGCCGGACATTACCGGTGGCGCCAACCGCAGCGGCGGTGGTCTCAGAGCCGAGGGTGGAGGCCAGATAGACGCCGTAGTTCCAGTTGAAGGCCTGATAGACCAGCGGTACGGTATCCTTGCGTCGACCGCCGAAGATGAAGGCGCTCATCGGCACCCCTTTGGGGTTTTCCCATTCGGGGTCGATACTGGGGCACTGGGAGGCCGGGGCGGTGAAACGGGCATTGGGGTGAGCTGCAGGCCGACCACAGCCGGGGGTCCATGCGTTCCCCTGCCAGTCGGTGAGCCGGGCCGGCGGTTCGTCGGTCATCCCCTCCCACCAGACATCGCCATCCTCGGTCAGGGCCACATTGGTGAAGATGGAGTTCTTTTCACAAGAGATCATGGCGTTGGGGTTGGTCGTGTAGTTGGTGCCGGGCGCCACACCAAAGTAGCCGTATTCAGGGTTTATGGCGTAGACCTGACCATCGGAGCCCGGCTTGATCCAGGCGATGTCGTCACCGATGGTGGTGACTTTCCACCCCTTGTCCTGGAACGGTTTGGGCGGGATCAACATGGCAAAGTTGGTCTTGCCGCAGGCGCTGGGGAACGCGGCGCCAACGTAGGTCTTCTCCCCTGCAGGGGACTCGACCCCCAGGATCAGCATATGTTCGGCCAGCCACCCCTCGTCACGGGCTTGGACCGAGGCGATCCGCAGGGCCAGGCATTTCTTCCCCAGCAGGGCGTTGCCGCCATACCCGGAGCCGAAGGACCAGATGGCCCGCTCCTCCGGGAAGTGTACGATGTACTTTTCCTTGTTGCAGGGCCAGGGGACATCCTTCTGACCGGCAGCCAGCGGCATGCCGACTGAGTGCAGACAGGGGACGAACTCGCCGTTGCCCAGTACGTCGATCACCTTCTTGCCCATACGGGTCATGATCCGCATGTTCACCACCACGTAGGGGGAGTCGGTGATCTCCACCCCGATCTTGGCGATGTTGGAGCCCAGCGGCCCCATGCTGAACGGGATCACGTACATGGTCCGCCCCTTCATGCACCCCTTGAAGAGACCGTTCAGCCTCTCCTTCATCTCCTTGGGAGGCATCCAGTTGTTGGTTGGGCCGGCATCCTGCTTGTGGGTGGAGCAGATGAAGGTGCGGTCTTCAACACGGGCGACGTCGATCGGGTCGGAAAAGGCGAGATAGCAGTTAGGGCGCCGCTCGGGGTTCAGCCTGATAAAGGTGCCGTTCTCCACCATCTGGGCGCACAGCCCGTCGTACTCCTCCTGCGAGCCGTCACACCAGTGGATCCTGTCAGGTTCACACAGTGCCGCTACCTCTGCCACCCAGTCTTTCAGCCGGCCGTTTGTCACCTCATACCCCATCTCTGTCACCTCCCCATTGAGAATAGATACCTTGTGCCCGGATACCCGACGCACCTAAAATTTTATTTTTACTTATCTAGCATAAGAATCACTAAAATAAAAGGGGCTACCCGCGCGTGTGGAGGTTTTACAGGGGGAGGCAGTAACCGACCGAGGCGGTCTGGAAGAGGGCGGGAAACTCCCGCTGAAGGCGGGCGGCTGCGTTGAATCCGGTGCAATGGCTGACGGCCAGTTTCTGGAGCTGCCAGCCCGCAAGGGCCCGAACGGTCTGATCAAGCTGCTCGGGAGCGCTGAAACCGAGGTGGGTGCCGCCGATGACGGCGTAGATATCACGCCGTCCGGTACAGGCGGCGACATGGTCAAGGGTATTGACCAGACCGGCGTGGCAGCAGCCCAGGAGGATCACCAGCCCTTTATCACCAACGATCACCAGGGACTGGTCATCGGGAAAGGTGTCTCGATGGCAGCCGCAACGGTCCGTAAAGAGGCCTTGATCGCCGGTTTCAAACCCGGTTGTACGGGGGATGACGCCGGTCAGGAAGAGCTGCGGGGCTATCTCGCGAAAACCTTCAGCCAGCTCGAAGGTGGCCCCCTGCCCCTCCAGATAGTCACGGGGATAGGGCATACCGATGGCGAGTGGTTCACCCCGGTCGCTGACCCGGTACCGGGGGGTGAATATCGCGGGGTGCGCGAAGACCTGTTTGGGGCCGCAGCTGCGGAGCAGGGGGAGCAGGCCTCCCGCATGATCGTAGTGGCCGTGGGAGAGGGCCACCTGCCGCACCTCATGGAGATTCTTGTGCATTCGCTGGGCGTTGTGCAGCAGGGTAAACCCCTGGCCGGTGTCCCACAGCAGGGAGCCGCCGTCCCACTCAACCAACGCGCTGAAGCCATGCTCCCCCAGGGTGCCGGAGATCGGCCCCACCGAGTTCTCGCAGAGGATGGTGATGCGGCCGTTCATCTGCCGCCAGCATCCTGCGGGAACCTCGGCACCCCCAGTTTTTCAAGGATGACGAACAGGGGGCAGAACTGGGTGAAGCCGGACTGGAACAGGTTGAGGCCTACAAAACCGGTGAACCAGAGCCAGTAGGGGCTCTGAAAGTGGGCCAGCAGCAGGGAGATGACGATGAACGCCCCGGCGACGATCCTGACAATACGCTCGATGTACATGACTTACGCTCCTTCGACAGTGACCTGCGGTGTCTGGCGCCGCTCCTTGCGACGCTGCACCAGGTAGTAGAGGATCGGGATGGTGATCATGGAGAGGGAGGTGGAGGCGAGCTCGCCACACATGAGCGCAATGGCCAGCCCCTGGAAGATCGGGTCAAAGATGATCACGATGCTCCCCACCACCACCGCCGCTGCGGTCAGGAGGATCGGGCGGAAGCGGACCGCGCCGGCATCGATGATCGCCTCGTCCAGCGGCATCCCCTCGGCCCGGCGCAGCTCGGTGAAATCGATCAGAATGATGGAGTTCCTGACGATGATACCGGCCAGGGCGATGAAGCCGATCATGGAGGTGGCGGTGAAGAAGGCGCCGAAGAGGGCGTGCCCCGGCAGGATACCGATCAGGGTGAGGGGAATCGGCGCCATGATCACCAGCGGCGTGGTGAAGTTGCGGAACCAGGCCACCACCAGGACATAGATGAGGATCATGACCGCACCGAAGGCGATACCCAGGTCACGGAACACCTCATAGGTGATATGCCACTCGCCGTCCCACTTGATGGACGGTTTGGCCTCGCTCCAGGGCTGATGGGCCGCCAGCTGTTCGATTCTTGAACCGTCGGGCAGCTGTATCTTGTCGATATCCTTCTGCATCTTCAGGATGGCGTAGACCGGGGCCTCGATCACGCCGGCCACGTCACCAATGACGTAGACGACGCTCTTCAGGTTCTTGCGGTAACGGGACTTGTCCTCGTTGCCCGACACCACCCGCACCAGCTGCGACAGCGGCACACTCCCCTTGGGCCCCGGCACGTTGACGCTGGAGAGGTCATCCAACGAGCTGCGGCGATCCAGGGGGACCCGCAGGTTGATGGTGACCGGGTCCTTCGCGTTCTGGACATGGAGTATCCCGACATCCATCCCCCCCAGGGCGATCCGCAGGGTCTTGGCAACATCCTCGGTGGAGATGCCGGAGAGGGCCGCCTTCTCCCGGTCCACGGCAAAGCTCACCTTCTGTTGGTCATCCTCCACATACCAGTCGACATCCACCACGCCGGGGGTTTTGGCGAAGATAGCCTTCACCTTTTTGGCGATCGCCAGCCGGGTGGCCTGATCCGGGCCGTACACCTCCGCCACCAGGGTCGAAAGCACCGGCGGGCCGGGGGGGATCTCCGCCACCTTAATCCGGGCGCCGTAACGGTCGGCCACCGCCTTGAGCGGAGGGCGGAGGCGTCTGGCGATGTCGTGAGACTGGAGCGAACGGTCACTTTTTGGGGAAAGGTTGACCTGGATGTCGGCCAGGTTGGCCCCCTTACGCAGGTAGTAATGCCGGACCAGACCGTTGAAGTTGAACGGCGCCGAGGTACCGATGTAGGTCTGGAAGTCGCTCACCTCCGGTTCCTTCCGCAGGACATCGGTCATCTCGCCGACGATCTTTGCTGTATCCTCCAGGCTGGTGCCGTTGGGGGTATCCACGATCACCTGCAGCTCGTTCTTGTTGTCAAACGGCAGCATCTTGACCGTGACCAGCTTGAAGTAGATCAGGGAGCAGGAGGCCAGGAGCAGCACCACCACGGTGATCAGAAAGCCGTAACGCAGACGGGGGTTATGGATGAGCGGTCCCATGATCTTCCGGTACAGGCTGGTCAGCCACATCTCGCTGGCGGTCTCGTGGGCCCCTTCGTGGGATTCGCCCCGCATGAAACGGTAGGAGAAATAAGGGGTGACGATGAAGGCCACCAGCAGGGAGAAGATCATGGCCATGCTGGCACCCACCGGGATCGGCCGCATGTAGGGACCCATCAGACCGGAGACGAAGGCCATCGGCAGGATGGAGGCGATGACCGCAAAGGTGGCCAGAATAGTGGGGTTGCCGATCTCGTCCACCGCCCTGACCGCGGCGTCCAACGGTTTCAACTTCATGGTGGTGAAGTAGCGGTGGATGTTCTCCACCACCACAATGGCGTCGTCCACCAGGATGCCGATGGAGAAGATCAGGGCAAAGAGGGTGATCCGGTTCAGGGTATAGCCGATCAGCGAGAACAGGAACAGGGTGATGGCCAGGGTGACCGGTATGGCGATGGCCGCCACCGCGCCGGCCCGCCACCCCATGAACAATGCAATCAGGATGGTGACCGAGATGGCGGCCAGGAACATGTGGAAGAGCAGCTCGTTGTTCTTCTCCTTGGCAGTCTCACCGTAGTTGCGGGTCACTGCTACCTTGATGTCGGACGGAATCACCCGTCCCTTCATGAACTCCACCTTCTTGAGAAGGTCCTCCGCCAGCCAGGTGGCGTTGGCCCCTTTGCGTTTGGCCACCGAGATGGTCACTGCGGGCCAGCTGGCGCCCTGGGGTCCATGAAGGCCCTTGGTGGCCGCAGCCGGCCCCAGGCCGTAGAATACGTAATCCTGGGGCTCCTCCGGCCCATCGATGACCGTGGCCACGTCGCTTAAGTAGACCGGCTTGCCGTTACGCACCGTTACCACCAGGTGCCGGACGTCGTCGGCCGTCTTCAGGAATTCGCCGGTCTGGACCAGTATCTCGCGGTTGTTCTCCGCAAAGCTTCCGGACTGCAGCGAGCTGTTCCCCTGTTGCAGGGCACCGGCCAGCTGCAGGGGAGAGAGCTGATAACTGGCCAGACGGGCCGGGTCAAGCAGCACCCGCACCTGCCGGGTCAGCCCCCCCTTGATATCGGTCTCTGCCACGTTGTCGGTCTTCTTCAGCTCATCGCAGACCTCGCGGGCCACCTTGCGCAGGGTGTAGTGGCCGTAGCGCTCCGACCAGAGGGTCAAGGTCAGGATCGGCACGTCATCGATGGATTTGGCCACCACCAACGGCTGCAGGGCGCCAGGCGGGAGGATGCCCCGGTTGCTCATCAGCTTGTTGTACAGCTTGACCAGCGACGCCTCCATGTTCTCGCCAACCAGAAATCTGACCGTGACGATCCCCATGCCGGGGCGGGAGGCGGTATAGGTATACTCAACCCCCTTGATCTCCCACATCTTGGCCTCGATCGGCTTGACAACCCGGTTCTCAACCTCCTTGGGTGTGGCCCCCGGCATCGGCAGGAAGATATCCACCATCGGCACCACAATCTGAGGTTCTTCCTCACGGGGGGTCATCTTGACTGCAAAGAACCCCAGCAGCAGGGCGGCGCCCACGATCAGAGGGGTGAGTTTCGAGTTGATGAAGGCGCGGGCGATCTTGCCGGCAAATCCGAGCTGTTCCATGCTGTTCCTCGTTGTGCTAGCTGCCGTAGCCTGCCGTCTGGACCGATTGGAGGACGCCGTTACGGAAGGTAAGGATATGCACCAGACGGTTCGGACCTTCGTTGTAGGTCCACTCCTCGACATTGATCAGGATGGTGGCACCCCGGTAGCCGGCCTCGGACTCGGTACGCACGTTCTTAAAGGTTGGCGGGCTACATTTAACGGTAACCATGGCCATACTGTCGCCGGTTGAGACAATAGCCCCGTTGGGGCAGCGGAAGTCATCGGCCCATGCGCCGCCGGCCAGTGTCAGCAGTACGGCCAATGTCAGCAGTACCGATTGCATAGCACCCTCCCGTGGACCGCCATCAGGGTTCCACTCTCGCCCCGTCACTCACCCGCCCCGTATCCTGCGTCACGATACGTTCCCCCGCCGACAGCCCGGACAGTATCTCCACCTGATTCCCCACCTGCGTGCCCACCTTTACCAGGCGCATCCTGGCGGTAGCATCACGGTCCACAGCCCATACTGCCGTCAGGGCGCCCCGCTCGAAGACCGCCTGTTTCGGGACCAGGATCGTCTGGATGGTACCTCCCAAGGAGATACTTCCCCGGCCGAACATGCCGGATGCAACCCCCCGAACCCCAAGGGGAACCTTTGCGGTAAAGGTTCTGCTGCCCGGGTCGGCGGCTGGGACCAGCTCCGTCACCTTGGCGTTAATGGACTTTTGCAGGGCATCCAGAGTGATCTGCACCGGTGAGCCGGGGTGAATCCTGACGGCGTATGATTCAGGCACCGCCAGCTCAAGCTGATAGGTGGATTCGTCATCGATGGTCATAAGGGGCTGACCAGGGAAGACCGTGGCCCCCAGATCGACCTGTTTGCTGGCAATCAGACCGCTCACCGGCGCGACGATCCTGGAGTAGTCGGCCATGGTGCCGGCTGCCCGGGCGGTCTCCTGCACCTGGCGTAGACGGGCCTCAGCCCGCGCCACCGCCTGCCGCGCCAGGTCACGTTCGGTCTGGCGGGTCTCGAACTCCTGGCGGGTCAGCGCCTGCTCATCATAGAGCGCCTTAAAGCGGGTAAAGGTTGCCTCGGCCAGCGTCCGCTGAGCCCGTGCCTCGTCAAGGCCACGTCTGGCCTCATCGATGGCCGCCAAGGCGGCAGTGGCCTGGGCGGTACTCTCCTGGGAATCGAGACGGGCCAGGAGCTGCCCCTTTCGAACCCGATCCCCCTCACGGACATGGAGTTCACAGACGGTGCCCGGAATCCGTGCCAGGACCAGGGCACTGGTGCGGGCACGGACGGTCCCCACCACCTCGATGGTCTCCGGCAAGGAGGCGTTCCGTACGGTGGCAACGGTCACCCCTTTGACCACGACAGGGGGGGGGGACGTGGGCTTGGCTGATTCAGTGCACCCTGCCTGCAGCAGTAGGCCGGCCGCTATGGCAGACAGCAACAGGGGGCGTACGGCGTATCGGCTCATTGCTGAACCTCCTTCAGGAATAGTCCGGCACGGTAGTAGACCTGGCCGACGGCCAGGAGCTGGGCGGATTCGCTCTCAACCAGATTGGCCCGTGCCTGATTGAGGGCACTCTGGGCATCCAGAAGCTCCAGCATGGTGGCCAGGGCGTTATCAAACCGTTTCGAGAGGATACGGGTGGCCTCTTCGGCGCTTGCCACTGCGGCGCGGGCGACCTGCAGCCGTTTATCGGCCTCCCGGCTGCGGAGCAGGGCCTCCCGTACCTGGTAGTCGACCTCCTTGCGGGTTGCTTCCACCATCTCGGCGGCGGCATTCCGGGCGGCCCGGGCCTGACCGCTGCCGTTCCAGGTACGGAAGCCGTCAAACAGATTCCAACGCAGCGAGACACCGGCCATCCAGGCGTCGTGTTCCCGGCTGAAAGGGGTGGTGTGATCGTTCATCTGCCAGGATCCGAAGGCCCCCATGGTAGGGAGAAAGCCTGCACGAACCTGCAGGAGCGCGGCGTCTGCCTGCTCTTTACCTCGCTCGGCGGCCAGCAGGTCCTGACGCTGCTGCAGGGCAAGCTGCAGCAGCTGGTCAGGCTTCTGAGCGGGCAGGTTGAACACCACTGCCCCCCCGGCATCCACCTCACTGCCGCTCTCACCGCCGGTGACCAGAGCAAGCTGCATCCGGGCAAGGGTCAGATTGTCGGCGGCAGTGATGGCCTGCTGTTCCATGGCCGCCAGTTGGGTATCGGCACGCAGTTCATCCGATTTCAATCCCATGCCGGCCCTGGTGCGGACCACCGCCTGGCGGCGGCTCTCTCGGGCATCCTCCACCGCCTGGTCGGCGGCCTTCAGATAGGCCTTGGCCCTCTTCACCTCCAGATAGAGCTGAAAGACCTGAAAGGCGATCTGCTCACGGGCCTGCTGCGTAAGCGCCTCCTGGCGCTCCGCCCCCCGTCCGGCAACCCGCTGTCCGGCCCAGGCAGCCGGCGCCAGAAGGGGCTGTTCAACCGTGACCTGCGATCTGAAATCGCTGACCGGCGACGGGTTGTTCAGGCTGGAGGTCTTGAAATCGCTATCAGTAAAACGGCCTTGATTCAGTTTCATCATGAAGGTATTCACCGGCACGTTGGAGCGGGACCAGGCCTCTTCAACGGTGACGCTGGGGAGGTAATGCAGCGAGGCCGCGGTAGCCCCGGCACGGGCCGCCTCGGCCTGAAAACCCGCGGCACGCACCTGATTGTTCAACTTCAGCCCCCGGGCAATAGCCTCACCAAGGGTAAGCCGCTGCAGTTCGGCGCCGAAGCACTGGCCGGTTGCCATGACCAGCAGGGTTGCTCCCAACAGGGTCGTACGTACCTTCATGGTATCCCTCGTCGATCAGATATACAGAAATTCATATATACATAAAATAACAAAAGTCAAGCCACTGTACAAAAAAAGCACCGGTCGCAGGTGTGAGCCTGACAGCCGGTGCCTTGTAAGGAACGTGCGGGACAGCGTTATTTCACGATGACGAAGTCGTCGCGGCGGTTCTTGGCCCAGGCTGCCTCATCATGCCCCTGCACGGCGGGCTTTTCCTTGCCGTAGCTGATGGTGGTGATCCGGTCAGCCTTCACCCCCAGGGTCTCGAGGTACTTGGCGGCGGACTTGGCGCGGCGGTCCCCCAGGGCCAGGTTGTACTCGTCGGAGCCACGCTCGTCACAGTTACCTTCGATCTTGACCTTGTCGTTGGCCAGCTGCTTCAGCAGGGCCTCGGCGTTCTTGGCCAGGGCGTCGCGCGCATCCTGACGCAGGTCGGACTTATCAAAGTCGAAGTAGACCGTCTCCAGGGCGTTTGCTGCAGAGGCCTTGGCGGTGGCACCTTCCTGGGTAGCCTCGGTCTTGGCAGGTTCAACCTTGGCGGGTTCCACCGGCTTGGCAGGTTCCTGCTGTTTCACGGTCTGTTGCGGCACCACCGGCTCGTCCTTCTTCACCACCTCTTCCTTGGCACATCCGGCAGCCATAAGGGCAACCAGACCCAGTGCAACCACCAACCCCTTGCCTTCCTTACGCATTGTAGCCTCCTTGGTAGCTTCGGTTATCAACGGCTTGTACGCCTATGATCTCATGTAATGCTGAAGTATACTCCTACTGCGTGGTTTTGCAACAGCTTCAATAAAAATTTTTCATTCCCAGCGAGGGGTCCAGACCGGGTGAATATTCTGTCCCCCGGTATGGCTGACCTTGGTCTGTCCCGAACCGTCCGCCCGCATCACGTAGATCGCCTGACCGCCGTTCCGCTGTGAGCTGAAGACGATCAAACGACCATCCGGCGACCACCGGGGACGTTCGTTGCTCCCTTCGCTGGTCAGCTGGGTGTCGTCGCTGCCGTCGGTGTTGATGGTGAATATCTGGAAACCGCCCATCATCCGGGCGTAGGCGATCTTATCCCCCTTCGGCGACCAGGAGGGGTTGACGTTGTAGCTGCCGTTGGTGGTCAGGCGGCGGACATTACCGCCGTCGGCATCCATGATGAAGATCTGGGGACGTCCGAGGCGATCGGAGACGAAGGCGATTTTGGAACCGTCAGGGGACCAGGAGGGGGAGACATTGGCCGAATGGCTGACCGTGAGGCGGTTGGGGGCAGAGCCGTCGCGATTGATCGTATAGATCTCGGTATTCCCGTCCTTCGAGAGGGACAGGGCGATCTTGCTGCCGTCCGGCGACCAGGCGCCGGTGATGTTGAGCCCCCGCCTGGTTGAGATCGGCACTTCCACACTGCTGGAGAGGGCCCGTTTATAGAGGTCGGGATTGCCCCGTTTATAGGAGGTAAAGATGATCTCCCGGCCATCGGGAGAGACATCGGGGCTGATGGTGATGGTGTTGTTCCGGGTGATCTGCCGGGTGTTGAAGCCGTCCCAGTCCATGATGTAGATCTCTTTGTGCCCGGTCTGGCTGGAGACATAGACGACGCGTGAGGTGAACGCCCCCTTGGCGCCCGCCATGACCCCCAGCACCTCATCGCTGAAGGCGTGACTGAAACGCCGCAGGTCCGACCGTTTCCCCAGATAGCGCTTGACCAGCAGCTGTTTCTTGTTCAGGACGTCGAACAGGCGAAACTCAACCGTCAGCTCATCCCCCCGCAGCTCATATTCACCACGGATCAGCAGATCATACCCGGCGGTCAGCCAGGGGATATAATCGATCACGCTCAGCCCCAGCCCCTGGGGTAACGGAGCGGCATCGCGGCGTTCAGCGGCAAACAGGCCGGACATGTTCAGGTCAAAGACCTGGGCATCGGCCATCTCGTTGGCCAGGTCGGGCTGTACCGTGGCCCCCTGGGGCTGCGCCGGCACAACGGCCAGCTTCAGCAGGCGGTTTCCCGGGGCCGTGACCTCGACGACGCCATCGGCGCAGGCCACGGTTGCCAGGCTGCAGCAGAGGAGAAGGAGCAGCGCAAGACGGGGCAAAAACCTCATTGGTGAGTGACTCCTTGGGGTTTGAATACAAAGGATCCCTGGTAGACGGTATGACCCGGCGGCGGGACGATCCGCTGCTGTGCCAGGGAGATGGCCCGCTGCACGGCGTTTTCGAACACCTTGTCGCCGCTGCTCTGCAACAGGCGCAGCTGTACGATCCTCCCCTCTCCGTCGATGGTCAGGCGCACCGCCACAAAGGGGGCACGGCTCTGGTAGCTAATGGTCTCGCGGAAGGCGTCTTTCAGACGCGAATGGAGGTACGCCGTGTAATCGCTCCCCGCCTGAGCGCCGGTGGCGCCGGGCATGCCGGCCCTGCCGCCGGCCACCTTTTCCCGTATGGAGGCAAGGGCAGCGGCCTGCCGTTCTTCAGCCGCCTTCCCCGCAAGACTTGCCAGACGTTCCTGAAAGCTCTGGGCCGCTGTGGACGGGGACTTGCCGATTGCCATGGGCGCAGCCTTGGGGGCGGCCTTGACGGAGGCTGTCGGCCCGGCCTGGGGGGCGGTAGCAACCTCTTCCCTGGCAGGGGTTGGGGTGGGGATCGGACTTCCGGACTGGGGTGAGGCCACCGGCAGGTTTACCATGTCAACGTAATAGGTGGTCTGAACCTGCCCCAGGTCCGGCGAGAGGCGCTGGAGCCAGACCATGACGAAAAAGGCCGCCACGTGGAGTGCGGTTGACAGCAGAAGGGTGACACCGAGCCAGGTGTCTGAACGGCGCTGCAGAGTCTGCATCTTTAGTGCTTTGACGGCTCCGTAACCATCCCCAGCCGTTCAATCCCCGCCCCCTTGATGTCGGCCATGACCCGCACCACATCACCGTACGGCACCCCGGCATCGGCCTTCAGAAAGACCTCCTTCTTGCTGCGGGTGGCGAACATATCGCTCAGGCGCTGGCGGAGATCCCCCTCCGGCACCTCATCCTTGTTGACAAAGATCCGGCTGGTCTTGTCCACCGACACAATCACCGTATCCTCCTGGGCGTTCAGCCCCTTGGTGTTGGCCTTGGGCAGGTTGACCTGCACCCCCTGCTGCATCATCGGCGCAGTGACCATAAAGATCACCAGCAACACCAGCATCACGTCCACCAGAGGGGTGACGTTGATCTGCGCCATCATCCCCCGTTCGTCGTCATTACCGCCCATTGCCATGGCGCACCCCTACTTCCCGGCGATGTTACGCTGAACGATGTTCAGGAACTCGGTGGAGAAGCTGTCCATCTCCTTGACCAGCACCCGGATCTTGTGCTGAAAGTGGTTATAGGCCATGACCGCCGGAATGGCGGCCACCAGGCCGATGGCGGTGGCCCGCAGCGCCTCGGCGATGCCGGGGGCCACCACCGCCAGGGAGGCGGAGCCGGTCATACCGATCCCCTGAAACGCCACCATGATGCCCCAGACCGTACCGAACAGGCCGATGAACGGGGAGGCCGAACCGGTGGTGGCCAGGAAGGTGGTATAGCGCTCCAGCCGGTTTACCTCCTGGTTGGTGGCCCGCCGCAGGGCGCGGGAGACATTGGCTACCCCCCCCAGATCGGTGCTGACGCCGGACTGTTCCTGTTTCCCCTCCGCATCCATCAGCTGTTTCAGCTCACTGTGCCCTTCGTTGAACAGCACCACCAGCGGCGAGCTGGCGAAGCGGTCGGCCTGGGCGGCGATGGTGTCGAACCGCTTGGTCTTCCAGAAAAAATCCATGAACCGGACCGATTCACTGTTGGCCTTATGGATCTGGACCAGCTTGTAGAAGATGATCGCCCAGGAGACCACCGAGAAAAAGATCAGGATGACGAAAACCCCCAGCACCACCGGACTGGTGCCGGCAAGACTCAAGATGTTGGTATCCACGCACAGCCTCCTTCAGAAGTTGACAACCGCTTAAACTAGCCCCGTTCTGCCGGGGCGTAAAGCATTTTTAATACTGTTCCGGCCGACGGTCGTTGAAACAGGGGATCTGGGCGCGCCAGGCATCCATCGCCTCCCAGGAGAGGGGCGCGCTGATCTCCCCCGGTTGCTCGCCGGCATCGGCCAGCACCTCCCCTTTCGGGTCGATGATCATGCTCATGCCGAACAGGTCAAGTTTACCGATCGGGCCGCAGGCGTTGCAGGCGGCCACGTACAGCTGGTTCTCAATGGCCCGTGCCCTGAGCAAGGTCCGCCAGTGTTCCTGACGCGGCTTGGGCCACTGGGCCGGCACACAGATCAGCCGGGCCCCCTCCAGGGCCAGACGCCGGGAGAGCTCCGGAAAACGGAGGTCGTAGCAGATGATGACGCCCACCTTCCCCAGTGAGGTCTCAGCCAGACACCAGCCCTCCCCCCCCTTGAAGGCCCGGTCCTCACCCAGGAGCGAGAACAGATGCAGCTTCCGGTAGCGGGCGACGAGGGAACCGTTGTCGATGATATGGGCGGTGTTGTAGACCCGACCATCGCCGGCCGGCTCCGGCTGGCTGCCGATGATCACCAGCCGGTGTCGGGCCGACAATTCCTGCAGCTCGGCCACCACCGCATCGGTCTGCTGGGCCAGTTCTGAGAGGGTCCTGTAGGAAAATCCCGTCGACCACATCTCCGGCAGCACGACCAGTTGAGCCCCCTGGTCGGCCACACGGCCCAAGGCTGCACGAACATAGGTCAGGTTTGCAGCAAGATCGCCCTGCTGGACGGTGAACTGAATGGCGGCGGCGCAGATATCCATCACAGACTCCTATCTGTTCAGGGGGGAATTGAGATAGACCGTGATGTTTTCCAAATACACCTCACGGGGCTTGCTGGTGCCGTCGCCGGGCGCCACCATCCCTTCGCGCTCCATCATCTCGATGATCCTGGCGGCCCGGTTGTAGCCGATCCGCAGGCGGCGCTGCACCATGGAGATGCTGGCCTGCCGGGTCTCGGCCACCAGCCGCAGGGCGTCCTCCCAGCGTTCATCCAGCTCCTCGTCATCCAGAGCGGCCTTTTCGTCACCCTCTTTCATCTCCATGATCGACTTCTCATAGACCGGCTTCCCCTGCTTCTTCAGAAAGTCCACCACCCGCTGCACCTCGGCGTCGGCGACAAAGGCACCATGGATCCGCATCAAACGTGAGGTCCCCGGCGGCAGGTAGAGCATATCCCCCATCCCCAGAAGGGTCTCGGCGCCGTTACAGTCGAGGATCGTGCGGGAGTCGACCTTGGAAGAGACCTGAAACGAGATGCGGGAGGGGAGGTTCGCCTTGATCAGGCCGGTGATCACATCCACCGACGGCCGCTGGGTGGCCAGGATCAGGTGGATCCCGGCGGCTCGGGCCTTCTGGGCCAGACGGGCGATATGCTCCTCCACCTCCCGGCCGGCCACCATCATCAGGTCGGCCAGTTCGTCCACGATCACGACGATATAGGGGAGGTGACTGTGCAGCAGCTCCTCCCGGTCATCCAGAACAAAGGGGAGCGCTGCCTCCTCCGGGGTGGTCCCTTCCTCCCCGTCGAGCACCTCCTCCAACTCCTCGATGATCTCCTCCTCGGCAACGGGCAGATCGCTCTGGGCCTCATCCTCAGCCGCCAGCTTCCGGTTGTAGGACTCGATGTTGCGCACCCCCTTGTCGGCCAGGAGCCGGTAGCGGCGCTCCATCTCCCCCACCGCCCACTTGAGGGCCAGCGAGGCCTTCTTCGGCTCGGTCACCACCGGCAAAAGCAGGTGAGGGATCCCCTCGTACATGGAAAACTCCAACATCTTGGGGTCCACCATGATGAACCGCACATCCCGGGGCGTGGCGGTGTAGAGCAGTGACAGGATCATGGTGTTCACCGAGACCGACTTGCCGGAGCCGGTAGAACCGGCCACCAGCAGGTGGGGCGCCCTGGCGAGATCGGCCATGGCCGGCAGCCCGGCGATATCCTTGCCCAGGGCCAGCGGCAGCCGCATCCGGCTCTTTTGGAACTCCTCGCAGGTGAAGATCTCCCGCAGGTAGACCGTCTCCCGCTCCCGGTTCGGCACCTCGATCCCCACCACCCCCTTGCCGGGGATCGGGGCCACGATCCGAATGGAAAGGGCCTGCAGGGCCATGGTCAGGTCGTCGGCCAGCCCGGCGATCTTGCTGATCTTGATGCCGGGGGCCGGGGCAAATTCGTACATGGTGATCACCGGCCCCGGCGCGATCTCCTTCACCTCGCCGTCGATACCGAAGTCTAGCAGCTTCCGCTCCAGGAGGCGGGCGTTCGCCGTCAGAGCATCCTTGTCGATACGTCGGTCGGTGGCCGGGGGCTGATCCAGAAGCGACAGGGGCGGAGTGTGGAACCCCTCCTCCCGATCGATGAAATCAAAGGTCTCCTGGACCGGCTTGTCCTTGACCGCCTCCTTCTTCTTCTCCTTCTTGAAAAAATTCGGCCGGGGTGGAGGCGGGGGCGGGGTGTGGGGTTTGATAAGCGGACCGGCGGTCGGCAGGGGCTTACCAGCGAGCAGCGCCCGCTCCCGTTCCCGCTCCTCCTTGCGGTGGCCCCGGCGTTCCTGCCAGGCTACCCACTTGGTGCGCAGGGTCTCCAACCACCAGCCGGCAAACAGGACGAAGGAGAAGCGGGACAGCACCATAATGGAGGCGGCCAGGAGCGGCAGCAACACCAGCAGGGCGCCGAAGGTATTCAGGTTTCCCTGCAGCAGCTGGGCCGTCCCCCTGCCGAGCAGACCTCCGGTGGCCACCCGTTGACCGAACAGGGTGGTTGACTCGAAGTTGAAGGCGAACAGGGCGGACAGGGAGAGGAGAAGGCCGAAGAAGGCGGCCAGCTTATAGGAACGGAGCCGTAACTCCTTGAACCGGAGCAGATTGGAGGCGAGGAACAGGAGCGCCCCCGGGATCAGGTAAGATGCCAGGCCGAACAGCATAAAGAACAGATCGGCCACCTGGGCCCCAAGGCGCCCACCCAGGTTGCGGACCCCCCCTTCGGTGGACCAGCTGTTCAGGGATTGATCGGCGGCGCTGAAGGTGAGGAAGGCCAGCAGGATGAAGATCCCCAGGGCCCCCAGGGCGATCCCCTGCAGCTCCTTGACCAGTCTGTCCTTGCGGGCGTCGTCCACGGGGCTCTTTACGACACCTGATACTCAATGGAAAATGCGGGGGGGGTCAAGACCGCCTTCTTCACCGAGCAGAGGCCTGCGGCCTTGACAATGGCCCCCCGGTACTTCTCCGGAAACTCCGGAGGGAGGTTGATGGTCAGGGCCACCTGGGTGAGACGGCGTTTCCCCTGCTCGTCGGGGGCAAACTCCGCCTGCTGGGTAAGGGTGATCCGGTCGGTGGGTATGCTGCGCGCCCGACAGAACTCCAGCACGTAGACCCCGGCGCAGGTGCCGATGGCGCCGAGAAAGCAGGCGAAGGGGGAGGGGGCCGTCCCCTGACCGCCATCGGCCACCGGCTGGTCGGTGGCCATGGTCAGCCCGTCCGGGTAGTGGGCGGCCACCTTTTTATCGCCATCCAGGGTGATCTCTATCGTCATGGCTTCTGCCCTCCGGTCGACTGCTGCTGCGGCGGCTGGGCAGGTTTGGCGGTCGTGTTGTCGTCCCGGTTCAGCTCAAGCAGCGAGGTCATCGCCTCAAACTGGGTCGTATAAAGTTCCTCATCGCCGGTTTCCCGCATCAGCAGATCGAGACGCCGCTTGTCCAGGGCCTTCCTGATCCCCTCCAGGGTCTTGAACTTGACCGGCGTCTTGACGCTCATATTGGCCTTGGACTCGTCGAAATCCGGATACTGAAGGTTCAGAAGCGGCGTATAGGAGAGGATACGGGTCCGGAAGTTGGGATATTCCCAGAGGATATTGCCTTTGGCATCCAGAATCTGGGCCGACATGATCAGGAAGTTGTAATCCCCCTCGCACGCATCCAGCAGGGTGGGGGAATAGATCTTGTCCGGCCGGGTAATGCCGCTTATCACCACCAGCAGCACGGCATCGAGGCTGTTCTTCCGGATCAGGTCCGCCAGCGGTTCCTCCTTCCAGAAGTACTTGTTGTACCGGATGGAGGCGTCGTCGCGCCGCTCCCGCCGAAACAGCAGGCTGCTGAACAGGGTCTTGGGATCGGCATCCAGCTTGGTCACCGTATAGAAGCTGTTGCTCTTCTTCAGCATCCTGACCAGTTCCTCCTCATGGAGGCGGTTCTGGGCGGTAATCAGATCGATCAGCGCCCCCTTTTGCGGATAACGGATATCGGAGTCCGCATCCACCATGATAGGCGCCACCCCCAGTATCTTCACCTCATCGGCAAAACTGTTCTGCGGGACGTTGAAATAGTTACGGGCACAGCCGGTTATCAGCGGCAGCAGGGCCAGGCCCAGGGTCAAGAGCAGCCGTCTCATGGTTTCTCCTCAAAAGGGACGTTACAACGTTTCAGGAAGGGATTATATACCAGATGCCGCGCCGCATTTCCAGACCGTTCTGCCGGCTGCAGGCCGGGTATATTTGATTGACAAGCCCATAGGCTTACCGTACTGTGCGCCAAAAATAATCTG
This sequence comes from Deltaproteobacteria bacterium, assembly GCA_021778115.1. Classification (GTDB taxonomy): domain Bacteria; phylum Desulfobacterota; class Desulfuromonadia; order Geobacterales; family Pseudopelobacteraceae; genus Trichlorobacter. The sequence goes on along the minus strand of JAJYCS010000010.1, from coordinate 16,231 downwards.
CTTATCGAGAGTGGTGGAGGGATAAGGCCCGATGAAGCCACAGCAACCGGTTCCGGCAGGGACGCCAGGTGCTAAATCCTGCCGCAAGGCGAAGATGAGCGAGGTTTTTGGCTACTTCCACCCAAAGCCCCTGCTCATCGTGAACAGGGGCTTTCTGTATGTCGGTCGGCATCGTTCAGGAACAGCGCATCACCTTTGACGCAGGCATCAGGCTGGAGAGCGGGCGCATCCTGGCGCCGGTCACCCTGGCCTACGAGACCTACGGCACCCTGAACGCCGACCGCTCCAACGCGGTCCTGGTGGAGCATGCCTGGACCGGTGACGCCCACCTGGCCGGCAAGCGGCGGGAAGAGGATGCCAGGCCAGGCTGGTGGGATGCCATCGTCGGGCCGGGGCGGCTTCTGGACACCGACCGCTACTTCGTGATCTGCTCCAACGTGATCGGCTCCTGCTTCGGTTCCACCGGCCCCGTCTCAATCAACCCCGCCACCGGCAAACGGTACAACCTGACCTTCCCGGTGATCACCGTGCGGGATATGGTACGGGCCCAGGAACTGCTGATCAGCCACTTGGGCATTGCACGCCTGCTGACGGTGATGGGGGGCAGCATGGGCGGGATGCAGGCCCTGGAATGGGCCACCCAGTACCCGGATCGGATCGGATCGGCCATCGTGCTGGCCGCCACGCCGCAGCCTTCGCCCCAGGCCATTTCCTTAAACGCCGTGGCACGCTGGGCTATTTTTAACGATCCTGCCTGGAAGAAGGGTGAATACAAGCACAACCCCAAGGATGGTCTGGCCCTGGCACGGGGTATCGGCCACATCACCTTCCTGTCCGACGAGTCGATGTGGCAGAAGTTCGGCCGGCGCTATGCAGCTCGGGATGGCCTCTTTGACTTTTTCGGTCAGTTCGAGGTGGAACGGTACCTGAACTACAACGGCAACAACTTCGTGGACCGGTTCGATGCCAACGCCTTTCTCTACCTGGCCAAGGCGCTGGATCTGTACGATGTGGCCTGGGGGTACGAATCGATGGCCGAGGCCTTTGGCCAGGTGGCGGCCCCGATCCAGTTTTTCGCCTTCACCTCGGACTGGCTCTATCCGCCCTATCAGACCGAGCAGATGGTGCACTGCCTGCAGGAGCTGGGCAGGCCGGTTGAGTATCACCTGATCCCCTCCGCCTACGGTCACGATGCCTTCCTGCTGGAACACGAGACCTTTGCCCCACTTTTGCGGGCATTCCTGGGCCGGGTTGGAGGCTGACCCGTGGCCTGCCCGGAAGGGGTCGCCCCCGAGCTCTGGCGCCGGCTGCGCCATGGTGTCGGCCGCGCCATCGCCGATTTCGGCCTGATCACAGAGGGGGACCGGATCTGTGTCGGCCTCTCCGGCGGCAAGGATTCCCAGCTTATGCTGCTGCTCCTGCACGAGCTGCAGCAGCGGGCACCGATCCGCTACGAGCTGCTGCCGGTGACGGTGGATGCCGGTTTCAGCGGTTTCGACACCGCGGCCATCCAACGCTTCGTCGAGCCGTTGGGGTTGGCACTGCAGATCGAACAGACCGACCATGCCGCACTGATCAACGCCAAGCTGCGGCCCGGCTCATCCTACTGCTCCTTCTGCGCCCGGTTGAAGCGGGGGACGCTGTACGGTGCGGCCCGCCGGCTGGGCTGCAACCTGTTGGCCCTGGGACACCACCGCGATGACTTCATCGAAACCCTGCTCTTGAACCAATTCTTCATCGGCACCCTCAAGGCGATGGCCCCCCGCATGCGGTGCGACGCCGGCGACATCACGGTGATCCGGCCGCTGGTCTACCTGGCTGAAGACGAGATCATCGAGGCGGTCCAGCAGGCAGGTCACCGCTCGGTATCCTGTTCCTGCCCGGTGGCCGGCGACCCGGATCAGCAACGGCAACGGATGAAACGGCTGCTGAACGAACTGCAGCAGGATATCCCACAGGTCAAAAACTCGCTGCTGGCGGCCCTGGGCAATCTGCAGCCCCGGCACCTGCTGGACCAACGACTGACGACAAAGGAGTAGCTTGAGTATGCGTATCGGACATGGCTATGACGTCCACCGGCTGGTGGCGGACCGCAAACTGATCATGGGGGGGGTGGAGATCCCTTGGGAAAAGGGATTGCTGGGGCATTCCGATGCCGACGTGCTGCTGCATGCCATCGCTGATGCCCTCTTGGGGGCGCTGGCCATGGGTGATATCGGCAAGCACTTCCCCGACACCGATCCGGCCTTTAAAGGGGCCGACTCGATGAAACTTTTGACCCATGTGGTGGCGCTCACGCGGGGGCGCGGCTACCGGGTGGGCAACCTGGACGCCACCATCATTGCCCAGAAGCCCAAGATGGCGCCGCACATACCGGCCATGCGGGAGAACATCGCCCGGGCCTGCGGGGTTGAGCTGGAGCGGATCAACGTCAAGGCCACCACCGAGGAAGGTCTGGGCTTCACCGGCAGGGCCGAGGGTATCTCGGCCCATGCGGTGGTGGTGATGGAGCGGTTTACAGTATGATGCCCTGTTTTACTGGCAAGCGATAGCTACTTGCATCCATGATCTCGGCGCACACCTTTTAATAACGCTTTCCGCTTTATCATTTACCAAAATGATATGCATTGTATCAAATAATTGACCAAAATGTATTCAAGGTATATGGTTACGCCATGGCGATCGCAACCATCCTCCAGTTGAATGAAGCCGCCCTGACCCAAGGCAAGACGCTGAAACGCAAACGATTTGTGTTTCAGACCATTCTGAACGACACCGGAAAACACCAGATAGGCCTTGTGGGACCACGGGGTTCAGGGAAGACCGTCATCCTGAAACAGCTCCTGGCCCTTTTCCCGGAGACCGCGTGCTACCTCTCGCTGGATGCCGTTGAGATCGACGGCCTCTTTCAGACCATCCAGAGGCTGCATGAGACGTACCGATTCTCATTCTTCCTCATCGACGAGATCCACCACGCGAGACAGTACGCCCAAGAACTAAAAAAGATCTACGACTTCCTGAACGTGCGTATCATTTTTTCCAGCTCCGTCGCCCTGTCACTCCATGAGACCGCCTACGATCTCTCCAGACGGGTCACGCTGGTTGCCATCAACCCATTCAGTTTCCGTGAATATCTCTTTTTCACCAAGGGGCTGGAGCTGCCCCCGCTGTCGGTCAGGCAGTTGCTGGAGCGGCAATGGGAGGCTGGCCATCTGCGTCAGGAGATCCATTTTGATAGTTTTCTGCAGGGAGGGCTGTTCCCCTTCGCCCTCGAAGAGCCCAACATGATGCCGCTCATGGGCAATGTCCTCGAGACGATCATCACCAGTGATATTCCGCTGATCGGCAGGCTGCTGACCGAAGAGATCCCCCTGTTACGCCGGATGGTCCGTTTCATCGGGTCATCGCCGCCGGACGGGATTAACTATTCGTCGCTCGCGAACAACCTGAAGATAACCAAGTACAAGGCTGAACAGTATGTCCAGCTGCTTGAGAAGGCATTTGTGCTGAAATGTGTCATGCCTGCCGGCACCAATGTCATGCAAGAGCCGAAAGTGCTGATGCGGCTGCCGTATCGGCTGTTGTTTCAGCCGTTCGACAATGCAATCGGCGCAATCCGTGAGGAATTCTTCGCCGAAATGATGATTGCCAAGGGGATCTCGTTCAACTACCTGAAATCGACTCGGGGGGCCAAGACGCCTGATTACCTCGTGCAGTCCGATGACGGATCGTACGTTATTGAAATCGGTGGACCAGGCAAAGGACGCGAACAGTTCAAAGGTTTTGACGGCAAAAAAAATCTGATTCTCGCCCACCACGGCGAGGCCATTGGAATAAAACGCCCCCTCTTTCTTATAGGGTTTTAGACGCGTCATCCGCCTGTTCCAGCGAAACGACGCGGAAGCGTACTTACATCTCCATAATCACCGGCAGGATCATCGGCCGCCGCTCCACCGTCTTCTTGAAAAAGCGCCGTAACGCCTGACGCAGCGCCTGTCGCACCTCATCCGGGTCGCAGCGCATCTCGACGTTCAGCTCCTGCAGGGCCTCCTGGGCCGCCAGGCGGGCCTGTTCCAGGTAATCCTGGCTCTCATCCTCGTAGACCACCCCGCGGGTCACGATCTCCGGGCCGTAGATCAGTTCACCCGACTTCAGGTTGAGGCCGACGATCGCCACCACCATGCCGTCCTCGGCTAGGATGCGACGGTCTTTCAGGACGATTTCGCCCACATCCCCCACCCCTTTGCCATCCACAAAGACGCGGCCGGTCTCGATAGTCTCCTCGATGCAGGCGGTACCGCTGTAGAAATTGACCACCTCGCCGTTCACCGCCAGCAGGCAGCGCTCCTCCGGGATGCCGACCTTGGCGGCCAGGCGGCGGTGCAGCACCAAGTGGCGGTACTCGCCGTGGATCGGCAGGAAGAAACGGGGGCGTACGATATTCATCAGCAGCTTGAGCTCTTCCTGACTGGCATGGCCGGAGACATGCACCTCGGAGACCTTCTCGTGGTGCACCTCGGCGCCGCGGCGGTAGAGATGGTTGATCAGCTCTGCGATGGTGCGCTCATTGCCGGGGATGAAGCGGGAGGAGAGGATCACCGTATCGCCGGGTTCCACCTTAATCTGCTTGTGATCATCCATGGCGATGCGGGAGAGGGCCGAGAGTGGTTCACCCTGGCTGCCGGTGGTGATCATGCAGACCTCCTCGCGGGGGAGGTCCGGCAGGCATTTCAGGTCGATCAGCAGTTCATCGGGGATGTTCAAATACCCGAGCTCCCGGGCGATCTTGACGTTGGCGATCATCGAGCGGCCGTTCAACAGTACCTTGCGGCCGTTGGCCGCGGCCACGTCGGCCACCTGTTGCACCCGGTGGATGTTGCTGGAGAAGGCGGCCACGATGATCCGACCGGGACAGGTGGGGAACAGTGCGGCCAGGGAATCACCCACATCCCGCTCCGAGATGGTGTAGCCCTCACGTTCCACGTTGGTGGAATCGGACAAGAGGGCCAGCACCCCCTGGTCGCCGTAGCGAGCGAAGGTGGCCAGGTCGGTCACCTCGCCGTCCACCGGGGTCTGGTCCAGCTTGAAGTCGCCGGTATGGATCACCACCCCCTCTGGGGTGCTGATCGCCAGGGCACAGCCATCCACCACCGAGTGGGCCACCCGGATGAATTCAACCGTAAAACAGCCCAGTATGACCGTATCCCGAGGCCTGACCCCCCGCAGGTCGGCCTCAATCTTGTACTCTTTCAGTTTTTCTGCCACAAAGCCCAGGGTCAGCGCGGTGCCGTAGACCGGCACCGGCAGATCCTGCAACACAAACGGCAGCGCCCCGATATGGTCCTCATGGCCGTGGGTGAGTAGGATGCCCCGTACCCGCTCGGCCCGGTCGCGCAGGTAGGCGATGTCGGGGACGACGTAATCCACGCCCGGCATGTCGGCACCAGGAAACATCAGGCCGGCGTCCACCAGCAGGATGTCGTCGCCGCATTCATAGGCCATCATGTTCATGCCGATCTCGCCCAGGCCGCCCAATGCCACTAATCGTAATGCATCCATAGTCATGGTTTCTCTTTCATGCGGAGCGGCAGCAACGCCGCGATCTTGCGATCGCAGCGGCTGATCCAGCTTCCGCCCGGTTGGTACAGCCAGCGGGTGCCATAGAAGGCGCTGCGTAGTGAGCGGTAGGCCACCAGGGCCTGCGCGTTGTCGTGGCGCTGTTCGGCCCCTACGCCCAAGGCCCAGATCCGCTGTGCCGCACGTTCGACTGTGGCGGAAAAGGGGAGGTACATCCGGATGGCCGATTCGTAGCCGGTCAGGGCCACCATGAAGTCGCCCTGCCTCTCGCCGGCCAGCCCGGCTCGGTACTGGGTCTGCTGCCGCTGCCAGACGTTGGCGGAGAGCAGGCACAGGGAAAGGGACAGACCGATCAGGATGGTACCGATAGCACGCGGCATGGTTACTCCCAAAAGAAACGGGGCAGGACGGTCAGCAGCGCCCCCAGCATCAGCAGGGCGACGCCGGCAAGAACGGTGAGGGCGGCCAGGCTGTCCCACGGTGATTTCAGGCGGTGGCTGGCCGGCAGCCCCCAGGCGATGGCGGCCACGCCCAGCAGCGCCAGCAGCAGATAGCGCGGGGCGTTGATCATGGCGCCTGTAACCCCGCTTCGATACCGGTTTTTACCTGTTCCAGCAGATACGCTTCCGCCGCGGTTTGCTTCATACCGGCAGGAACCGTGATCGGCGGATGAATCTGGATCGTCACCGCCCCCCCATGGAGGCGTAACGTGCCGCCGGGGTTGATCCGGAAGCTGCCGTTGATGGTGACCGGCACCACCGGCACCCCGGCCTTGGCCGCCAGCAGGAAGCCGCCCCGCTTGAACGGTAGCAGGCGGCCGTCACGGGTGCGGGTCCCTTCGGGGAAGATGATGACGCTTTTGCCGCCTCTAATCTGATCGGCGGCCGCTTCCATGCTTTTCAGCGCCTTGCGCCCGTCGCCGCGGTCCAGCGGGATATAGCCGCCGTACCGCATGGAATGGCCGAATATCGGGATATGAAACAGCTCTTTTTTGGCGATCCAGGACAGGGCACGGGGGAAGAAGCCTTGCAGGGCCAGGATGTCGAAATTACTGGCGTGGTTGCTCATGACAATAATCGGTCTCGCCGGCAGGTAGTCGGCGCCGCTGACGGCCACCCGTACCCCGGCCAGGCGGATGCCGAGGCGGCCCCAGAACCGGGCATGGGCGGCATAACTGCGGCCGGAGTGGTCAAACAGGGTGCAGATGATGGCGCTCAGGGCGATCAGAAACGTGAGCGGAAAAAAGATTCCCATGAACAGGAACGCGCGCAGGGTAGCAGGCAAGGTACGACTCCTCTTGAAATTCCTTGACATATTAACGGGTTTTGAGGGGCTGGTCAAGCTGTCCGCAAAGCGGTTGCAGGGCGGCCGGCGGTGATGCTATAAGAAAAGCACTTTTATAGCTCGTTCGAGCGGTGTCGACCAAGGAGGTTGTAATGGCCAGTCTCAATAAGGTAATGCTGATCGGTAATCTGGGGAAAGATCCCGAGGTCCGTTATACCGGTTCGGGCCAGGCGGTGGCCTCGTTCTCCCTGGCCACCAGTGAACGGTTCAAAAATAAACAGAGCGGCGAGTGGGAAGAGAAGACCGAGTGGCATCGGGTGACCCTGTGGGGTAAGCAGGCCGAGGTGGCTGGCGAGTACCTGGCCAAGGGCAAGACGGTCTTCATTGAAGGGCGCCTCCAGACCCGTAAGTGGACCGACCGTGACGGCAACGAGAAGTACACCACCGAGATTGTGGGGGAGCGGATGCAGATGCTGGGCGGTAAAGGGGACGCCGGTGGCGCCGGTCGCCGCAACGATACCGGCGGCGTGGCCGAGACCACGGTCAGTTATGATGAGCCGCCGTTCCAAGACGACGATATACCGTTCTGAGAATACTCAGACGAAACAGAAATTCAGGCGTAACCTGATCTGGTTACGCCTTTTTTTACGCAGTTTTCCCACGGCAAGCCGTCAGTGGTGTTCCTGCCAGTAGCGGTACTCATACCGCCAGTCATCCTTACGATGCTCCACCAGACGCTTCATACGGGCCTTGAAACTCCCCCGGAAGCCGGCCTGGTCGGGGAAATGCTCCCGTTCCCGGATGCAGCGACACAACTCACCCCCCAGTTTGCGGGCCTTTTCGAAGAGGATCTCCTGCTTGGGAAAGCTGCGCTCCCCGGCCATGGGGGAACCGATGGCCCCCACCGACTGGGCCCCGGCGGCGTTGATAAAACGGACCACGTAGCGGATCACCTCGTCATCCTCGCCGCCGCCGGAGGTCTCCACCACGGCACCGTATTTCCCCTCCAGGGCCAGGCAGTGCAGAAGACCGCCGCTCCGGTCGAACAGGGCCTTTAACTGGGCCGGGACGCTGAAGATGTAGTTGGGAGAAGCCAGGATAAAACCGTCGCTGGCCAACAGGAGCGCCTTGATGGACTCGTAATCGTCCTGCAGGTGGCAGATGCCGTTCCGGTGGCACAGGTCGCAACCGACGCAGGGGCGCACCTGGAGCCGGGAAAGGTCAAGCAGATCCGTCTCGGTACCCGGCTCAAGGCCGGCCATAACCTCTTCAAGCAGCATGCCGGTATTTCCCTTCATACCGTGGGGGCTACCGATGATAACCGTTATTTTCATGGAGTTCCTCTCTCTTTCCCGTTCTGCTGACCGCAGTGCACCGACTGCATGAACCGATCCGGCTGCCATGACGGGCGCCGGGCAGCGCCCCCTAGAAGGGGTAGCCCAATCCCACATAGACCGCCGGCCCTTCCCGGCCGATACCGATATCCACCCTCCCGACGATATTGGGGCGGACGATGGCCCTGAAGCCGACACCGGGGTTAAACTCGAAGTTCTGGGGTGTTGCCTTATCCAAGGTATCCATCACCGCCCCCATATCGACAAAGGGGGCCAGCTCCCAATCCGCCGTCACGTTGAATACCTCCCAACGGAAGAGGCGGATCCGCTCCTCCAGGTTCAACAGGAGGAAACTGCTGTCGATAAAGCGGTTGCGGCCGTACCCCCGCAGACTGTTCTCCCCCCCCAGAATACTCTGTTCCAGAAACGGTACCCGGTCGTTGCTGCCGTCCCCCAGGGTCTGGTTGTACATGGTCCGGAACACGGTAATATAGCGCTTCGCCTCACCGGCCGGGATGTACCCTTTCAGTTCCACCTCGTAGTGGCGGTAGTTCTCCGCCCCCCCCAGGGCCTTGATGGTCGGCTCAAAGGTCACCCGGGCGTAACCGCCGAAGGTGGCCAGCTGCGGAGCGTCCAGGGTGCTGTAGATGAAGGAGATGCGGGGGGCGTGGGTGGTAAAGCCGTTTACCCCGGGAACCTCGGCAGGGGTAAACTTCTGGGTGATGAACGGGATCTTCTGCACCGCGCCGCGGCCGATGGAGACCTGGCGGAACCGGTCCCCCAGTTCCAAAAAGTAGTGCCTGCCCAGAAACCAGGTGGCGGAGAGGTTGTAGACCACCTCACGGTCGGTATAGTTGGTCTCGTGCTGGGATGGGCTGTGGGACTCAAACCCGAAGAAGCGGGCGGAACCGTCGGCATACCACCCCAGGAACCCTTTAAGCCGCAGGTTGCCGTCCATCAGGCTCTTGTCGGTCACCGTGGCCTCGTAGTCGAAGTTGGTCCGCTGGGACTGGGAGAGGTTGAATTCGAGGCTGCGCTGGGTGCTGGGGGTGATGGCGCCATACAGGGTGCCGGTGACGCCGAAATTATGGTTGTGATTGATCTGGGGCGCCAGGAGCGAATAGACCTCGTCCCTGGTGTTGTGGATCAGAAAGGCGGTCAACGCCCCGGAGGTGACCCCTTCGTTCGGACTTGAGGCGATCACCGGCAGCGGAACCGTAACCACCTTGACCTGCTCGCCGCAGGACTCGTCGGTCACCAGGGGAAGATCACGCCTGGGTATGGCGGTGGTGCAGGCGGCAAGCCCCAGGAGCAGACAGGCGAGGCCGCAGCGGCACAGGCCGGCTATCGTAACGCGGAGATGCATAATCAGATTTTGTACCCCGCCGCTCGGTCAGGTGTCAATCCTATTCACTGCCCCTGCGCTTGTTGCGTCCCTGCCGGATTACTGGTACTCTGTCTCCCAGATTACCCACGTGGAGCGCGCATACGCCATGAAGCTGAACGCCAAGCTGGTCCTGATCATGCTGACCCTGCTGATTCTGGCCATGCTGACCCTCTTTATGCTCAACCAGTACTCCCAGGACGCCCTGGTGGACGAGATCGAGGACAGCTCCCAGGAGATCTCCAAGGCGATCCAGCTCAGCATCGCCGATCTGACCTCCGAGGCGGAGCACTCCCGCCTGATGGACTATCTGGGCAAGGCCCGGAAAAAAGGGATCAACGAGATCAACATCATCGATACCGAGGGGCAGATCGTCGACTCCTCGAACCCGGAGAAGATCGGTAAACGCAAAGATCTGCGCAAGCTCGAAAAAGGGGTCCGACGGGCCCCCCGAGCCGGCCGCAGCGCCACCATCCTGACCCAGAAGCCCTATGAGGTGGTGGTGCCGGTCATCGTGGGGGATGAACACCTGGGGTATGTCCAGATCAACATGCTGCTGGACAACATCCGGGACATCCAGCGGGCCAACTTCATCCGGCGCCTCATGGCCACCTGCATGGTCTTCACCGTGGGGATCGCCTTCACCATCTACCTGGCCCGGCGCTATACCGACCCGATCCACCACCTGGTGGACGACTTTAAGAAGGTCTCCGCCGGCGACCTTTCGGTAACTCTGCATGTGGAGAGCAACGACGAGATCGGCGAGCTGGCCCAGGGGTTCAACGAGATGGTGGGCAAACTGCGGGAGCGGGAGACCCTGGAGAAACGGCTCTACGAGGCGGAACACCTCTCCCGGGTGGGACAACTGGCCTCCGGCATCGCCCACGAGATCAGAAACCCCCTGAACTACATCAGCCTGGCCATCGACCACCTGCGGAACGAGCTGGTGAGCGAATGTCCCCAACGGGCCGCCGAGGTCACCGCCCTGGCGGATAAGATACGGGAAGAGGTGCGGCGGGCCAACTACATGGTGGTCAACTTCATGAACTACGGCCGTCCCCTCAAACTCCGCATGGTGACCATCAGCTATGATGACCTCCTGGAACGGACCCTGTCGGTGCTGACGGAGAAACTGGCTGCCCAGAAGGTGACCGTGGTCAGGCAACTGGCCCCCGACCTCCCCCTGCTCCACCTCGACGCGGAACTGATGCGCAACTGTATCACCAATTTCATCACCAACGGCGCACAGGCCATGCCGGACGGCGGCGCCCTCACCCTGGGGGCCGCCCCTGACCCCGATGCGCCGGGCTGGGTCCGTCTGACCTTCACCGATCAGGGCTGCGGTATCCCCGCCGATGACCTGGAGAAGGTCTTTCTCCCCTACTTCACCACCAAGGATGTGGGGATAGGCCTGGGACTGGCCATCACCGAACGGATCATCAAGGCCCATAACGGAGAAATTCTGGTGGCAAGCGCTCCCGGTGAAGGCACCACCTTCACCGTACGCCTGCCGATGGAGGACGGCAACCCATGCACGGCAGTATCCTGATTGTGGATGATGAACGGGGGCAACGGGAGATCCTGACCATGATCCTCCAAGGGGAGGGGTATGCGGTCAGCGAGGCCTCCACGGTCCGTGAGGCCCTGACCCTCCTGGACCGCCAGGAGTTCGATCTGATCCTCACCGACCTCAAGATGCCGGGCCAATCGGGGCTGGAGCTCCTGGCGCAGGTGATGACCGACGATCCCCAGCAGTGCGTCATCATGATGACCGCCCACGGCACCGTGGACTCGGCGGTGAGCGCCATGAAGCAGGGGGCCTTCGACTACCTGGAGAAACCGCTGGAACGGGAGAACCTCCTCCTGACCCTCCGGCGGGCCTTCGAGCGGATCACCCTCCTCCGGGAGAATCGGGTCCTGCAGAAACGGGTGGCGGAGATCCAGCGGATCTCCTCCATCATCGGCGACCATCCCAAGATGAAGGAGGTCTACCGGATCGTCACCAAGATCGCCCCCACCACCTCCACCGTCCTGATCTACGGCGAGTCAGGCACCGGAAAGGAACTGGTGGCCCGGGCCATCCACGACCGCTCCCCCCGTACCGCCATGCCGTTCATGGCGATCAACTGCGCAGCCATCCCCGAGACCCTGATCGAGAGTGAACTGTTCGGCCACGAAAAGGGGAGCTTCACCGGCGCCAACGCACGGGAGATCGGCATCCTTGAGGCGGCCGACGGCGGCACGGTCTTCCTGGACGAGATCGGCGAGATGAACGTGGCGATGCAGGCCAAGCTGCTGCGGGCCATCCAGGAGCGGGAGATCCGCCGGGTCGGCGGGAAGGGCAACATCCCCCTGGATGTGCGGATCATCTCCGCCACCAACCGGGACCTGGAGCAGGAGATCCGCAAGGGGACCTTCCGGGAGGACCTCTTCTACCGCCTTAACGTCATCCGGATCAACCTCCCCCCCCTGCGGGAGCGGGGCAGTGACATCGCCACCCTGGCCGCCTTCTTTGTCGCCAAATACCGGGAGGTCACCGGCATCACCGTGGAGGGACTCTCCAAGCCGGCCCTCAAGCTGCTTCTGAACTACACCTGGCCCGGCAACGTCCGTCAACTTGAGTCGGTCATCGAGCGAGCGGTGCTGATGACCGAGGGGACCATCATCCAGCCCGAGGACCTGCCGGGCGAGATCAGCAATCTGACGGTACACGGCGGGATGGTGCCGTTTGAACTGCCGCCGGACGGGATCAACTTCGAGGAGATGGAAAAGGCGCTGATCATCAAGGCCATGGAACGGGCCGACTGGGTGATCGGCAAGGCAGCACCGATCCTGGGGCTTACCTACAAGACCCTGCAGTACCGGTTGGACAAGCATGGGATAGAGAAGCCGGAGAAAAAAGGACGATAGCTGTTATGAGCATACACGAGATCATTAAACAGGTGGTTGCCATCATCCTGGCCCATGCTAAACCGGAACGGATCTGGCTCTATGGCTCCCACGCCACAGGCGAAGCCACGGCGACCAGTGATATCGATATCGCCTATGACGACAAGGCATGCAATGAACCATGGCGCATAGAAGAAGAGGTTGAGCGCCTGGCCACGTTGTTCAAGATAGACGTTAAAAACATTGCCCACACTGAAGAGCGGTTCCGCAACCGGGTCAGCTCCACCGGTCGGGTGCTGTACAGTGCCAGCAAACAACTACGGCTTGAAGATGCCCTCTACAACTATCGGCGCGCTCTTATGCGCTTTGCTAAGGCCCTTGATCGTCGTGCCGATCTCGAACGGGAAGGATTTGGCGATATCTTCCTTGATCTGGCGGTCAAACGGTTTGAATTCACCTATGAGATGGCATGGAAAGCCATTAAACGCTATCTCGATTATGAGGGGATAGATGCCGGATTTCCGCGGGCCTGTTTCAAGGAGGCCTACAGCCAGAAGCTGATTGCCAACCAGCAGGTCTGGCTGGATATGATCGAACAACGCAACCTTTCCAGCCATGTCTATAATCAGGATGAGGTGGCCGGCATACTGACCAGGCTGGCTGAATTCAGGGCAGCATTTGAAGGCCTGCTGGAACAGCTTGACAAACGTGTCACCGTTTGAGGGATATATGGCAACCAGCTCAATCAAAAATTTTCAGGATTATGCCGGCCGATCAAGACATCTCTTTTGGGATATTGATCCGTCGACCCTTGATCCGGGAAAACACAGCACGTTTATTATTGAGCGCATCCTACGCTTCGGCATGCCGGAGGATATCCGGGTCATGCAGGAGCAATACAGTGATGCCGCTGTCCGTGCGGTCATTATCCGCTCCCGACATATCGATCGTAAAACTGCAGCATTCTGGGCTGTGCACCTGGGCATCCCCCGTGAGGAGATTGCATGTTTCTCAACGCCGTTGATAACCAGCTGCTTTTATTGATTGATCAGCTTGCGACACACGCTGAAGTAGTGGAGTCATTTTATCTTGCGGGCGGTACCGGGCTGGCACTGCAGCTTGGTCATCGCACCAGCATTGACCTCGACCTGTTCCATGAGCAAGCATTTAGCACGGAGCGTTATGTCTCTCTGCTCATCGGGCTGGGCGGAAGGGTGATGCAGTCGGAAGAAGGGAGTGTGCATGGCGTGGCAGCAGGGGTTAAGGTTTCGTTCTTGCAGTACCCCTATCCCTTGCTGAGACCGCTGCAAACAGTGAGAGGGCTTCATCTCGCTTCCATTGAGGATATTGCCGCTATGAAGGTGGTGGCCATCTCGCAGCGCGGAGACAAAAAAGATTTTTTCGACTTGTACGAGATTTTAAAGTCCGTATCTCCCCGAGATTTGAAAGCCCTGTTCCTCAAAAAATTCGGCGCGTCACGCATCAACTGCTACCACATACTTAAATCATTCCTCTACTTTGATGATGCAGAGCAACAGCCGGACCCGCTGTCACTGAACGGCACCAGATGGGAGCAGGTCAAAGGTTTCTTTATAGATCACGAGAAGGAACTTATGCGTGAACTGCTCTGCTGAATGCAATCAAGCGGTGACACCAGCTTGGCATGGGTTGAATATACCCTAAATTTCCGAGGACCTGCCGGGCGATATCAGCAATCTGACGGTACACAGCGGGGTGGTCCCCTTTGAACTGCCGCCGGACGGGATCAACTTCGAGGAGATGGAAAAGGCGCTGATCGTCAAGGCCATGGAGCGGGCCGACTGGGTCATCGCCAACGCTGCGCCGATCCTGGGGCTGACCTACAAGACCCTGCAATACCGGTTGGAGAAGCATGGGATTGAGAAGCCGGAAAAACGGGGGCGGTGACATGGCTGGCAGTTCAAACGAACCTGACATCAAGCGGCTTCGTGAAAAATTAGCGCCTTATTGTGATGCTCGGCCCGAGATTACAGCCTGTTATCTTTTTGGTTCCTATGCATCAGGCAAGAATCGGTCAGGCAGTGATCTGGATCTGGCTTTTCTGGTTAGGCCAGATATCGATACGCGCCAGATGGATCAGCTTCGTTCAGCCGTCATCGTTGAGCTTGGGCGGCTTACCCGGTTGGATATCCATCCGCTGATCATGAATACCGCCGGTGAACTGGTGCTCGGTCAGATCTTTGCCAAGGGGATCTGCCTGTACCAACGCAATGACGACCTCCAGTGTTTTCGTCGCCAAAAAATGCCGATGATTGCCGAATTTGGCTATTATGTTGCTGGTATGCGGGCGAAGCTTGCCGGCCGTTACGGAGGATACCGTCATGGTTGATCGTCAGATTGTGCCAAATCACGACTAGCAGGCTGTTGAAATTGAAGTAGTAAAAACAGCCATTTTTTAGTATATTTATGCGCACAATACTCCGTTTTTATTGAGGAAAGTTATGCGCGGAACTGACGTTCAGAATGAAGCTCTTTTTGCCTATGTGACACCAGAATCATTTGTACCCAAGGATCATCCGCTGCGTGCCATTCGCCGTATGGCTGATCAGGCTCTTTCCGAGATGAACCCGCTCTTTGACAGCATGTATGCCGATTCCGGTCGTTCTTCCATTGCCCCGGAGAAACTGCTGAAGGCACAACTGCTGATGATCCTGTTCAGCATCCGCAGTAACCGGCAACTGGTTGAGCAGATACGCTACAATTTTCTGTACCGCTGGTTCCTCGGCATGGGTCTTGATGATGAAGTATGGGATCACTCCAGCTTTACCAAGAACCATGAACGTTTGATCGGTTCCGATGTGGCTGCCGAGTTCCTCTCCCGTATCCTTGCCCAGGCAGAGCGCAAGCGTCTGCTGTCCCGTGAGCACTTCACCGTTGACGGCACCTTGATAGAAGCATGGGCCTCCATCAAGAGTTTCAAGCCGAAAGATGGTCCGCCATCTGCGGGTGGTGGCAAGAACGAGTCGGTTGATTTCAGGGGCAAGCAGCTTACAAACGACACCCATGCCTCCAGCACCGATCCGAATGCCCGTCTGTATCGTAAGGGCAACACCAAAGAAGCCAAACTCTGCTACCAAGGGCACACCCTGATGGAGAACAGAAACGGCCTGATCGTCAAGACCAGCGTCACCACGGCAACTGGTACCGGAGAACGCGAAGCAGCCAAGACCATGATTAAACAACTGCCTCGTACTACCCGGCGTATCACCGTTGGTGCAGACAAAGGATACGACACCGAAGGGTTTGTCAAAGAGCTCAGGCAAATCAACGTCACACCCCATGTGGCTCAGAACAACACCAGAAGGAAATCAGCCATAGACGGCAGGACCACCGCTCACCCGAACTACACCGTAAGCCAGCGAATCAGAAAACGGATCGAAGAAGGCTTTGGCTGGATGAAGACCATCGGCAGACTGAGAAAGACCATGTACCGGGGCATTGACAAGATTGCCTGGCAGCTTGACCTTCAGGCAGCGGCCTACAACCTGGTACGGATGAAAAACCTGGGCCTTGGTGTCACCTGAGACAAGAAAACCGGCCTAGAGGCACATCAAACATAGGCAAATAAAGCTGAAAAAGAGCAGCAAAACCGAAAACGACGGCTCTTCGTCGAAATGAGTGGGTAGTTATGGTATGATGCCGGCATCTCGATTATGGAGGAGCCCATCACATGCAACCCGAAGAGCTCTTTGGTATGGCCCTTGGCATCACCCCCCCTTGGAAG
>JAJYCS010000070.1 GCA_021778115.1 Deltaproteobacteria bacterium | reverse complement strand
CTATGGTTATGTGGGGTTGGTGGACAATATCGTGGAGCGGATCAAGGCCGAGAGTCGTGACCAACCGCGGGTGATCGCCACCGGTGGTCTGGCAACATTGATAGCGATTGAATCCAAGAGCATTGAGGAGGTTGACGAGTTTCTCACCCTGGAGGGTCTGAGGATCCTGTACGAGCGGAACCGGTAATGCCTGGCAGTTGTCATACACCTATCACTGAGGAGAAGGAGGCAGCGCATGGGGACGTATCCAACCGAGAAGATCCGTAATCTTGGCATCGTGGCACATGGCGGGGCAGGGAAGACCTCGCTGGTCGAGGCGATCCTCTTCAACACCGGCATGATCGATCGTCTGGGGCGGGTAGATGACGGTACCACAGCGATGGACTTCGAACCGGAGGAGGTCAAACGCAAGATCTCGATCTCGTCGGCCTTTGACCATTGCGAGTGGAACGGACATTCGATACACGTGGTGGATACACCCGGTTACGGCGACTTTATCGGTGACACCCGGGCCTGCATGCGCGCCCTCGACTGTGCGGTGGTCATTCTCTCTGCCATCTCCGGTGTCAAGGTGCAGACCGAAGAGGTCTGGGAGTGGGCCAACGAGTTCGAGGTCCCCCGTATCGCCTTTGTCAACAAGATGGACAAGGAACGGGCCAACTTCCTGCGGGCCATCGATGACATGGAGAGAAACCTCAAGGCCCGTGGCGTGGCGATCCAGATGCCGATCGGCGCCGAGGAGGCCTTTGAGGGGGTGGTGGACCTGGTCCGGATGCGGGCCTGCAAGTACGCCAAGGACGGTTCCGGTGCTTGTCAGGAGATTGAGATCCCGGCAGATTGCCTGGATGAGGCCCAGCGGCTGCGGGATCATATGGTCGAGATCGTAGCCGAGGCGTACGATGCCTTGACTGAGAAATACCTGGAGACCGGCGAGCTGACGGAGGAGGAAATTCTGGACGGTCTGCGGGTGGGGACCATGCGCAACACCTTCACCCCGGTACTCTGCGGCTCCGCCACCTTGAATGTGGGGGTGAAGCAGCTGCTTGGGGCGGTCTGCGATTTTCTGCCGTCCCCCCTGGACCGGACCAAGGCGGTGGGCGCCAATCCCAAGACCAACGATTTGATCGAGCGTAGTCCGGACGAGAAGGGGTCGTTCTCGGCCCTGGTCTTCAAGACCACCTCTGACCCGTACACCGGCAAGATTACGGTGTTCAGGATCTATTCTGGCACGCTGAACTCGGATTCAACCATTTATAACGCCACCAAGGGGGTGGAGGAGCGGATCGGCCAGATCTATGAACTGGAGGGGAAGAAACAAAAGCCGGTCAAACAGGCCTTTGCCGGCGACATCGTGGCGGTGGCCAAACTGAAAGAGACCGTTACCGGCGATACCCTCTGTGATCCGGCCAATCCGATCATCTATGAGCCCGCCAAGCAGCTGTTGCCTGTGATCTCGTACGCCATCGAGCCCAAGACCAAGGCCGACGAGGATAAGATCCACAACGCCCTGCACCGGATGATCGAGGAGGAGCCAACCCTTGAGTCCCACCGCGATCCCCAGACCAAGGAATTCATCATCTCCGGCCTTGGTCAGGTGCACCTGGATGTGATCGTGGAGAAGATGAAGCGCAAGTTTAATGTCGAGGTCTTGCTGAAGACCCCGAAGGTCCCGTACTTCGAGACTATCCGGGGCACGACCAAGGTGCAGGGCAAGTACAAGAAACAGTCGGGGGGGAAGGGACAGTATGGCGACTGCTGGATAGAGTTGTCACCCACCGACCGTGGCGCCGGTTATATTTTTGAGGACAAGATCGTCGGTGGGGTGATCCCCCGCCAGTACATCCCGGCTGTGGACAAAGGGATTCAGGAGGCAGCTCTGGAAGGTTTCCTGGCCGGCTACCCGGTGGTCGATTTCAAGGTGGCCCTCTATGACGGTTCGTTCCACACCGTCGACTCCTCGGAGATGGCCTTCAAGGTGGCCGGTTCCCTGGCCTTCAAGAAGGCGATGGAACAGTGCAAGCCGGTGCTTCTGGAACCGATTCTCAACTTGGCGGTAACGGTGCCGGACGAAAACATGGGGGATGTGATCGGCGATCTGAACTCCCGCCGCGGCAAGGTGGTGGGGGTGGAACCCAAGGCGAACTCCCAGATGATCAAGGCGGTGGTGCCGATGTCCGAGGTGCTTGCCTATTCCAACGATCTTAAATCGATGACCAGCGATCGTGGTCTGTTCAGCACCGATTTCTCACATTATGAAGAGGTGCCGACGCACCTGGCCCAAAAGGTGATTGCCGAGTCTGCGGCCAAAAAGGACTGATGACGCAGAGCTCAACTACGGGGGAGGTATCGGGTATGGATTTCAAATTTGACAAGGGGACGGCAGGGGATACTGCTGCGACCCAGGGACAACAGGACAAGGGGCGCCAGACCATCCTTCTGATCGTGCTGCTGCTCTTGTTGGGTGGCTTTGGCTACCTCTATTTCTTCACCGGCCTGATTCGTCCACAGGAACAGCCGGCCCAGCCCCCCTCCTCTCCACAGATACTCAAACAGCCGTTGCCGCCACGGGAGGGGACGCCTGCGCCACTTCCTGTCGCAGCGGCACCTGCCTCGACCGTCGCCCCTGCAGCGGCGGCTAAACCGGCTGTGCCGGGCAAGGCCCCGGCAACAACCGCAGCACCAAAACCTGCACCGAAACCTGCGTCAACACCGGTAGTTCCCGCCTCGTTAGCGGCGCCCAAAAAACCGGTTCAGCCCGCTGCCTCCCCAACAGGTCGGAAACCGGCTGCGGGCGTCGTAAAACAGGCGCTCCCAGCCGTTGCGCCGGCCAAGAAAGGCGAACCGGTAAAACCGGTTGCGCGGGTAAGGGGTGTTGCTCACAAGCAGGCTGCCAAAAAAACGGCCCGTGCCGAGACGTCGGTAAAACGACCTCTTCGCGTTAAGGCTGGTGGCCCCTGGATACTGGTGGTGGGCTCCTATCGGCTGGAGGAGCGGCTGGCTGCCGATATGGCTCGGGTCAAGGAGTTGGGCCTCAACCCGGTCATGACTACCGGACGGCGTCGTGTCAGCACCATGTATCGCCTGAAATATGGCGAGTACAGCGATCGTATTGCGTCTCAACAGGCGGTGAGCCAGCTTAAGAAACAGACCGGAGACGGTTTTGCCATTCCGTCAGGCGGTAATTATGAGGTGTTCGCCGGTTCCTATGCGGTATTGGCCGGCGCACAGGCGGAACAGCGGCACCTGGCGGCCGCCGGGATCACGGTGACTATCAAAAAGGTCCAGGTGGGGGTGCCGACGCGGCAGCTGACCGCAGGCACCTTTACCGATCGGGCTGCAGCCGAAGCGGCGTTGAGAAGGCTGAAGCAGGCCGGTATCGGTACACCAACGCTGGAGTAGGCGGATCCGTTGTCGATGGAACCGGTCAAGATTGTCATCCCTGCCGCGGTAGCCACCTTTGTCAGGCCGGGGACCCCTCTGGAGGAGCGATTGCGTGGGGCGGAAGGGCAACCGGACCTCTCGCCCCGCGAACAGCTGTTGCTCCTGTTCTGTCTGGGGAAGGATATCGAACGGCAGGTCGCTGCACAGGCCCATGCCAGTATGGCTGCCCTGACTCCTGAATTGATATGTCTGGCGCTGGCGGAACCGGGGCACCATCCTGCCCTGCTGCACGATCTGGCCCTCTTGCACGGGGGACATCCGAAGGTCCGTGTTGCACTGCAGGCCCAGCCGGCCTTGGCGTCGGCCACCAGAGAACTGTTGGATACCCTCGCCGTGTCGACGGCATTGGAAGAAGTGGTTGTTGCACCCCTGTCCCCGCTGTCGGCCGATGGGGGAGATGAGGATACAGACGGGCCGGACCAGCCTAACTCGTCTGACCCGGCTGGGGAGGAACTCTTCAGCAAGTATCAGCTGGCCCAGTCCCTAGGGATTGGGGAGAAGATCAAGATGGCCCTCACCGGTGATAAGGAATGGCGCAAGATTCTGATCAAGGATCCCAACAAGCTGGTCAGCAGTGGCGTGATAAAAAATCCCCGCATCAGCGAGCCCGAGGTCCTGACCATCATCAAGTCCTGCTCGCCGAATGATGAGGTGATGCGTCTGATCTGTGACAACAAGGAATGGGTAAAAAATTACCAGATACGCAAGGCCCTGATCGAAAATCCAAAGACGCCGCTTGCCAATGCCCTGCGCTATCTCGGCACCATGAACGAGAAGGATGTGGCCGGGTATGCCAAAAGCCGGAACATCTCATCGGTGATCGCCACCCAGGCCAAGCGGCTGTTGTTGAATAAGAAGAGGTAGTTGACCCGGTACGCGGAGTGCTTTGTCCCCATGGCCCTTATTAACCACGCCAAGCGTGAGATCAATGCCAAGCTGGTCTATTATGGTCCGGCCGGTTCCGGCAAGTTCAGCCTGTTTCGTTACATCCACCAGAGGATCAAACCCAGTCTCTGTGGCCCATTACGATCAATGCCGGCCGGTGATGACACCCTGGTTTTCTTTGACTATCTCCCCTTTGAACAGGCCAGTTTAGGCGGGTATCGGATCAGGTTTCATCTCTACACCCTCACCGGGCCGGTACATAATCCCGCCACATGGAGGATGGTCCTCAAGGGGGTCGATGGTATGGCTCTGGTGGCCGAATCCGGTGGGGAGCAGGGGGATGAGGCCGTTCAGGCCCTCCAGTCGCTCCAGGCGATGCTGGATGCCCATGGCCGGGACCTGCGCAAGATTCCCCTGGTCCTCCTCAGCACAAAGGCCGATCAGCCGCAACCGGAACCACCTGCTTGGGGAGATGCTCTGGTTGGAATAACCTCCTTGCACTGTTCTTCCATCACCGGCGCGGGGGTGTTGCAGGGCTTGACGTCGCTGTCGCAGGAGGTGTTCCTCCGGTTGCGTGAGGAACAGGCAGCGGCTGCAAACCTACCGGCCGGCAGCGACGAAGCCGTTGGTGGGGCGCATGCAGCTGCAGCCGTTCAGAATGCGTCGGTTGAGGAGATGGAGCAGGGGGCGGTACACGAGCTTCAACCGGGAAAGGCGGTCACGCTGCGGTTGCCGGTGATCCTGTCGGATCTTGGCGGCCAACGTCAGCTCTCCCTGCGTGTTACCCTTGCCCTGGAGGGACTCCCCGACAACCGGGGGCGTGGTTGACAACGCCATGCAGGGTCACTCTGAGCGTGGCCGGCCAGGGGACAAACGTGGCAGGATGAACGGTGTCTGACGGAGGTAGACGCGGTATGCCGTCCCAAACAGTGCCAGCATGCGGCGTTCCTCCACCAGCGCGCCGATAAGCAGATAGATGGTACCGAGTATCGTCAGGGTCAGCCAGCGGGTGGTCATGACCGGATTAAGCAGAAAGAACAGGATGCCCAGCAGGTAGAGGGGGTGCCGTACCATGGCGTGACATCCCTTGGTGTTCAGGACGCTGTGATCGTCGCCACCGGGACTGGCGCCAAGAAATCTGGCAAGGCCGGTCTGGCGGATGCAGGCCAGCATCCCGAGCAGGAGCAGTACCTGCAGACCGTACATGACCAGGCTCCAGATACCCGGTGCCAGATACAGGACGCTGGTGGACTGCCAGGCCAACATCACCCAGCCGAATAGGCACAGTGCCGTTACGTTGTAGGCCAGCCGGTACCAGGGTAGGTCGCTGCCGGCCGCCGCACGGAGCCTGGCCTTGACCCGAGGCGCAGCCAGCAGGGAGTGGATGGTGGCAAATACAAGCAGGCGCAGGATAAAGCTCAGGTAATCAGGCATAGGGATCTCCTACGGGGTGAAGGTTCCCGGAGCCTAACATTGCTGACTTGTGCAGACAAGCGGAACGTGGTAGCGTGTAAAACGTTGCGCAGATTGACAGGAGGGGTCGGTTCAGATGGCGATTATTACAATCTCTCGAGAGATGGGCACTGGTGCGTATTTTGTAGCACAAGAACTGGCAAAGAAACTTAAATATACGCTAGTGGACGGTCCCCGTCTGGCAGACTGCGCGGGACAGTACGGTCTGTCAGTGGACATGATGCAGATGGTGGATGAAAAACCACCCTCCTACAATACGGTTGAGGATCGCGAGCGGGCGGCATTTCTCAATACCATCGAGTTGATTCTCCTGGATTTTGCCAAAAAAGGTAATGTTATCCTCTACGGCCGTGGCGCCCAGGATCTGCTGGAAGGGTGTGGAAACCTGCTGCGATTGCGTTTTGTGGCCGATTTTGAGGAGCGGGTGGAGCGTTTTGCCGAGCGGGAGTGGATCGATCCTGATTTGGCCCAGGAATTGATCCGGCGCAGTGACCATCAGCGGGGCGGATTTATCCATTTCTATTTCGACCGTGACTGGTACGATCCATTGGGTTACGACCTGACCTTCAATACCTCCCGTCTCTCCCAGGGAGCCATCGTCGATGCCGTAGTGGCGGCGGTGAAGGATCCGCAGTTGAAGGAGGCGGAACAGTGGGCTGCCGATCTGATTGAAAACGCCATACTGGTCAAGCGTATCCAGACGGCCCTGCTCCGTTCCGAGGAGTTGGAATACCGGCCATTCCAGATTGAGGTGGAGGACGGTCTGGTGTCGTTATCCGGGTATATCAGCTCTGAGCGTGAAAAACAGGCCGCCTTGCGGGTGGTGTCTGCGATCTCGGGGGTGCAGAAGGTGGCGGAGAATCTGCATGTGGTAAACTATAAGGCATACAAGGAAAAATGCTGATAAGCGGTTCGCCTGTTTCAGCAGGCTGTTGTTGCCCGACGGGCGGCAAGTTCTAGGAGGGGCGGGAGCAGGGCATCTGAAAAGCGGATGCCGCCCCGTCCCTTGCCTATCTGGTCTTCCGGATCGATACCGTGGAAGTCTGAGCCTGCTGTTACCACGAGATTGAGACGTCGCGCTATCCCCTGGAGGAAGAGCATCTCAGCCCCGTTTGCCACGTTGTTGTAAACTTCCACCCCATCCAGTCCCATACCGTGCAGTTCTGTGATTATCTCGGTGAGAAGTTGGTAATCATGGGTGATCGAGGTCGGGTGTGCCAGGATCGCTACGCCGCCAGCACGTCGGATCGTCAGCAGGGCATCCGCCGTCTGCCAATAGTGCTTTGGGATATTGCAGGGCACCAGGTAGTGGTCAAAGGCCTGTTGCATGTCGGCAACATAGCCGCAGGCCATGAGCGCGCGGGCGATGTGGGGACGACCAAGGACTCCCCCGGCCAAGGTTTCAACGTCGTTGTTCTGGAGCGGTTTTCGGTTCTGTGCCGCAAGTCTGTCATTCACCGCTGCGACGATCTGTCGGTTGCGGTGCAGGCGGCGCCGGGCAAAGTCCTGCAGCCGGTCGTGTAGTTCCGGGGCGTTCAGTGCAATGCCGTAACCTAGCAGGTGCAGATCCTGATAACCATGGAAGGCCGCCGAAAGTTCAACACCGGGGATAAGCCGCATCCCTGCGCTAATGGTGGCCTGAACCGCCTCGGTAATCCCTGCCACCGTGTCATGATCGCAGAGAGCGACACTGGATAGACCTGCGCGGCGTGCCGTCTGCACCAGCTGAGTTGGGGACAGGATGCCGTCAGAACAGTTGGAATGCAGATGCAGATCGATGTATCCCATGAAGTCTCCTGCAGAGATCATGGCCTGCCGCAGGATAAAATGCAACCCCCCCGCTTGCCGGATACCGATTCATCGGCTACACTTTTATCGTGATGCAGAATGATGTCATACATCAGGTTATGGCGACCCTTCGTCAGGAGTGCCGTCAGTGGGATCCGCCAGCCGTCACGGTAGTTGCCGAACAGTTGCGGACACCCTTTACGGTGCTTATCTCCTGCGTTATCTCGTTGCGTACCAAGGATGCTGTAACGGCAGCCGCATCGGCCCGTCTCTTTGCCGAAGCTGCGGATCCGGCAGCCTTACTGTCACTACGGGAGGAGAAGATCGCGCAATTGATATACCCCGCCGGATTCTACCGGACCAAGGCTCGTCAGATTCGAGATATCTGTCAGACACTGCAGGATGCGTACGGTGGGAAAGTGCCGGCTCAGCTTGATCGTTTGCTGGCTTTGAAGGGGGTGGGGCGCAAAACGGCCAATCTGGTGGTGACGCTCGGTTACGGCTTGCCGGGTATCTGTGTTGATACCCATGTGCATCGTATTACCAATCGTTGGGGCTATGTGACCACCCGGACGCCTGATGAGACGGAGACCGCGTTGCGCGCCAAACTACCATCTGAGTACTGGATCACAATCAACGACTTGTTGGTCTGTTATGGTCAGCACCACTGTCTCCCCCGCTCACCGTTTTGCAGCTCCTGCCGCCTGGCCGGGTGGTGTGAACGGCGGCTTGTCGAACGGAGTCGGTAATTTTTTTTGGACGACGTTTTACTTCTGGCTGTAGTACCTGAAAAAGCTAGTTGCCAGTGGTACGGATTCCATGTCATAGTAACCGCGTTCAAAATGGATAACGGTATTTGATTTTATTGACTGGAGGAGACGAGCTATGTTGCGCAAGATAGGGTTTATCGGTCTGGGGACCGTCGGGCGGCATATGGCAGCCAACCTCACCAAGGGAGAATACGAGCTAACGGTCTACGATCCTGCTGCCGACAAGGTGGCTGAATTGGTGGCCATGGGGGCGTCGTCGGCCTCCAGTGCCGCCGAGGCATCACGGGGCAAGGACCTGGTGATTGCCATTATGACCGAGGCAGATGAACTGGGGCCGATATTTTTCGGCGAGAACGGCATCCTTACCGGACTTGAAGCGGGAACCATATTTGCCGATATGGGTACCCATTCCCTTGAAACAACATTGCGCATGGCTGAGGAGACGGTGAAAAAACGTTGCTTCTACCTTGATGCCCCGGTTTGGGGGAGCAAGGATCATGCGGCCAACGGTCTGATGACCATTATCATCGGCGGAGACCCGGCGGTTATCGGCAAGTGCCGAGAGCCCTTCTCCTGCTTTGGACTCAATACCATTCGGGTGGGTGAGATCGGTGATGCCTCCAAGATGAAGTTCATTGTTAACCTGGTACAGGCTGAACTGGTGCAGGTGCTGGCAGAAGGTCTAGTTTTTGGTGAAAAGATGGGCTTCAACGCCGACAAGATTTTGGAGGTCTTGGATACGCGGGGTGTGGCCTCACCCCTCTTCCACCTCAAAGGGCGTTCCATGTGCCGTGGTGACTTTACTCGCTCCCTGGCACTTAAATATGTCAATGACCAGATGCACCTGGTTATGAATGCCGCCCGTCTGGTCGGTCTGCATCTGCCTGCTGCGGAGGCGGTTGCCAGGGCATACGAGCAGGGGGTTGAGGCAGGCTGGGGCGAAGAGGACTTCTCGGCAGTGATAAAGGTGTTGCGTAAGTAATTATTCTTTGCGCCCTATGAGACGGACACGATGAGGGGCGCCCTCCCGGGGCGCCCCTCATCGTGTCCGGCGTGTTACGCTCTCATCTTATCCGCCCTTTTTATGATAACTGCTTGCATTTGTTATGACCGGTTGCTATAGTTTAGCAGTCTCTTATCAAGAGTGCTAATAGCGTGAGGAGAATTGTGCCATGCATGCTGAGCTGCCGGCGCTTCATGACAATCTTTCCCAGTACCTCGCCGAGGTAAAGAAGTTTCGATTGTTGGATGAGGATGAGGAACATCATCTGGCGGTGCGTCTCTTCGATCACCACGATCTGGAGGCAGCCCATACCCTGATAACCTCCAACCTGCGCTTCGTGGTCAAAGTTGCGGCAGAGTATCGTAACTATGGCATGAAGATGCTTGATTTGATTCAGGAAGGTAATATCGGGTTGATGATGGCGGTGAAGAAGTTCAACCCGTACCGCGGCTTTCGTTTGATCTCATATGCGGTCTGGTGGATACGAGCCTATATCCAGAACTACATCGTCTCCGCATGGAGTCTTGTTAAAATTGGTACCACACAGGCCCAGCGCAAGTTGTTCTTTAAGTTCAAACAGGCACAACATGCCATACGTAGTATGAGTGATGGCGACGTGGACCTCTCCGCCCTGGCTCAGGCGCTTGAGGTGACCGAGGCTGAAGTCGTGGAAATGGAACTCCGTCTTCAGGGGGAGGTATCCCTGGATGCAGAACTTAGGCAGGGAGAAGGGGTGACCGCCCTTGACGGTTTGGCGGACGAACAGCCAAATCAGGAAGAATTGCTGGGGGTCTACCAAGAGCAGGCCTTGTTGCAGCGCCAGGTAGCCTCAGCGGTATCAGGTCTAGGGGAAAAAGAACAGTTCGTGATAGAGCACCGGATTACTGCGGACGAACCGATGACCCTGCAGGAGATCGCCGACCATTTTGCCATCTCTCGTGAGCGCGTGCGCCAGATTGAAGGGAATGCCCTGCGGAAGGTGCGTACCGCTCTGTTACCCGCCTTTGCGTCACAGCATGTATGAATAAAGAAGTCCGACCGATGTACAGGCGCTTTGTGCAATGCGGATGGAGTCTGTCAGTTTTTCAAAAAAAACTTGACAAACTTTTGGCTATGCAGTAGACACTCAAATTCCATGCTTGGCCGAGAGTTGCTGGCGTAGCTCAACTGGTAGAGCAGCTGACTTGTAATCAGCAGGTTGCGGGTTCGAGTCCCATCGCCAGCTCCAGTTAGGATAAATAAGAGCTTCCCTTGGAGGGATTCCCGAGTGGCCAAAGGGAACAGACTGTAAATCTGTCGTCGGACGACTTCGGAGGTTCGAATCCTCCTCCCTCCACCATACAGTCATCGGACAGCTATTGATCCGCCGCGACCCAGGAGACCGCACAGGTCGTCAGAACTGGTAAGGACGGACTGAAGAGGTCCCAAATAAGTTCTTCACAGGTTTCGGTGCGGGAGTAGCTCAGTTGGCTAGAGCGTCAGCCTTCCAAGCTGAGGGTCGCGGGTTCGAGTCCCGTTTCCCGCTCCAAAATTCTAGGTTCATCTGCCCACATAGCTCAGGAGGTAGAGCACTTCCTTGGTAAGGAAGAGGTCTCCGGTTCGAGTCCGGATGTGGGCTCCATTTTAGCAAATCGCCACCTCAGCAGTAAGCGGCGAACAATACCCCGAGAAGGAGGTCCGAGGCCATGGCCAAGGCGAAATTTGAGCGTACGAAGCCGCACGTAAATATTGGGACGATTGGTCACGTAGACCACGGCAAGACCACGTTAACCGCAGCG
>JAJYCS010000069.1 GCA_021778115.1 Deltaproteobacteria bacterium | reverse complement strand
GCGTCTGTCAATTCGAGTGGTGAGTATATTGGGCAGATCCGGGAGAACGAGGCGGTGACGGCTGGACAGAGAGGCGGCTATCACGTATAACTCCCAGCGTACCTAGACTGCGGATGGGGAAGAGGAGATCGGGATGATCAGGAGTATGACCGGCTATGGGAAGGGTGAGGCGACCGGTCTTGCCGGACGTTGTCTGGTTGAGGTTCGGTGTGTGAACCATCGCTATGGCGAGGTAACGGTGAAGCTGCCACGTATCTTATTGTCGCTGGAGCATGAACTGCGCAAGGCAGCGGGTGGCCGGATCAAACGGGGGAAGGCGGATCTGCTGGTGCAGTGGGAGGAGGCGCAGGCCGGCGCCACGGTACCGCCGATCAACCTGGCAGCGGCCAGGGGGTACCATGCCGCCTTTCTGGAGCTGGCCCATGAGCTGCGCCTGTCGCCCGAGATCCCCCTCTCCCTTATCGTGGCCCAGAAGCAGGTGGTGCAGGAAGCGGTTGCGGAAGAACAGCCCGATCTGCTTCCCCTGGTGCAGGAGGCGCTGCGCGAGGCCCTGGACCGCCTGGATGTCATGCGGCTGCGGGAAGGTGAGGTGTTGCTGCACGACCTGGTGCAACGGCGCCGGCAGTTGGCAACCCTGGCGAATCAGGTTGCCGAACGTGCTCCATCAGTGGTTGATGAATACCATGATAAGTTGAAGCAACGTTTGACAAAATTGTTGAACGGGGTGGAGATCGATCTGCAACGGGTGGCGCAGGAGGTGGCGCTCATGGCTGATCGGTGTGATATCACCGAGGAGCTGGTGCGGTTACAGAGCCATTTTGTGCAGTTTGATGAAACCGTTGTCCTGGCTGAGCCGGTGGGGCGTAAACTGGATTTCTTGATGCAGGAGCTGAATCGCGAGGTGAATACTATCGGTTCCAAGGCCAATGATGCCACCGTAACCGCCCTGGTGGTGCAGATGAAGGCGGAACTGGAGAAGATGCGGGAACAGGTGCAGAACATCGAGTAGGTGAAACGGTCTTTTTCGTTTCTTGATTGAGCGTGTACGTAGAGGTGAACATGCAATCCGAAGGTCTTCTCATTGTGATCTCCGCGCCATCCGGCGCCGGCAAGACCACTCTCTGCCGTGGCCTGACGCAGCGTTTTCCGGCCCTGCGAGAGTCCATCAGCTATACCACCCGCCAGCCGCGCCCCGGCGAAGTGGATGGGGTGGATTATCATTTTATCTCTGAGGCGAGATTCCGGCAGATGGTGGCGGAACACGCCTTTATCGAGTGGGCAGAGGTACACGGCAATCTGTACGGCACCGCCCTGGCAACCATTGAGGAAGCCCGTTGCAGCGGCGTAGACATCCTGCTGGATATTGATTGTCAGGGGGCAAAGGCCCTGAAACAGCGCGGGGTGCGGGGGCTGTTCGTGTTTGTGCTCCCTCCCAGCATGCATGAACTAAGGCGGCGCCTCGAATCCCGTTCATCCGATGCCTCCGAGGTGATCGAACGGCGTATTGTGCGGGCTACCGATGAGATTCGCGAAGCGCGCTGGTATGATTACATCGTGGTAAACGACCGTCTGGAGGAGGCCCAAGAGCTGTTGGCCGCCATCGTGACCGCTGCCCGGGCCACCACGGAACGGATGGTGGGGCAGGTGGCGAAATTGTTTGATATCTGACCCGGTTCAGGTATAATCCCGACGGCTGTTGAGACCGTTGATACAGGAAGGAGCAGGATGGTATGGCACGGGTAACCGTTGAAGATTGTCTGGAAAAGGTGGATAACCGTTTTATGCTGGTGATGATGGCCGCCAAACGGGTCAAGCAGCTCTATAAAGGGGTCCGCCCTCAGGTGGCCAGCAAGAACAACCGGTATGTGGTGACCGCCCTGCGGGAGATCGCCGCCGGCAAGCTGACCGCCGAGCTGAGTGCAAAACGGGCGGCCTGAGAGGGCCCTTGGGGGGGGGTGCGCCGTGCCGCGTACCCCCTTTTTTTGTTGAGCGTCGGCCGTTCTCCGCGCACCACATCCCTATCCCACCATGATTCGACTCAATGATATCCTTGATACGGTAGCCGCTTTCAACCCCGGCGCCGATCTGAACCTGATCCGCAAGGCCTATGTCTACTGCGCCAAGGTACATCAGGGGCAGACCCGGCTTTCAGGTGAACCGTATATCATCCATCCCCTGGAAGTCGCCGGTATCCTGGCCCAGCTCAAGCTCGATGTCCCCAGTATCGTTACCGGTTTTCTGCACGACACCATTGAGGATACCCTGACCACCCAGGAGGAGTTGACCGAGCTGTTCGGCAGCGAGGTGGCCGATCTGGTGGACGGTGTTACCAAGATCAGCAAGATACACTTCAAGACCAAAGAGGAGAACCAGGCCGAAAATTTTCGTAAGATGCTGCTGGCCATGGCCAAGGATATCCGGGTGATCCTGGTGAAACTGGCCGATCGGCTGCACAATATGCGTACTCTGCAGTTCCAGCCTGAACCCAAGCAGCGCTCCATCAGCCGGGAGACCATGGATATCTACGCCCCCATCGCCAATCGTCTGGGGATCTCATGGGTGAAGGTGGAGCTGGAGGATCTCTCGTTTCGCTACCTCAATCCCCAGATGTACGGTGATCTGGCAACCCGTATCCAACTGAAGAAGCAGGAACGGGAACAGTACGTCCTGGAGACCCGGGGGATCATCGAGGCCAAGCTGAGAGAGCACGGGATCGTGGGGGAGGTTTCAGGCCGGAGCAAGCACCTCTACTCCATCTGGCGCAAGATGGAGAAGCGCAGCGTGGATCTTGACGAGATCTACGACCTGACCGCCTTCAGGGTGCTGGTGGAGACCGTCAAGGACTGTTATGGGGTGCTGGGGGTGGTCCATTCCTCCTGGAAGCCGATCCCTGGGCGGTTCAAGGATTACATCGCCATGCCCAAGGGGAATATGTATCAGTCGCTGCACACCACGGTGATCGGTCCCCACGGCGACCGTATCGAGGTGCAGATCCGCACCCACGAGATGCATCAGGTGGCGGACGCCGGTATTGCGGCCCACTGGAAATATAAGGAGGGGAAGGGGTACGACGAGAAGGAGGTCAAGCGTTTTGCCTGGCTGCGGCAACTGCTGGAGTGGCAGCAGGAGCTGCAGGATTCCCGCGAGTTCATGGACTCGGTCAAGGTGGAACTGTTCCCGGAGGAGGTCTACGTCTTTACCCCCAAGGGGGATGTGAAAGGCTTCCCCAAGGGATCCACCCCGATCGACTTCGCCTATGCCGTCCATACCGATGTGGGGCATCGCTGTGTGGGGGCCAAGGTGAACGGCAAGCTGGTGCCGCTCAAGCATCAGCTGCAGAACGGTGATATCGTTGAGGTTATCACCTCGCCGCACCATACCCCCAGCAAGGATTGGCTCAAGATCGTCAACTCCTCACGGGCCCGCAACAAGATCCGGGCCTGGATCAAGACCGAGGAACGCAAACGCAGCATCGTGCTGGGCCGGGAGATATGCGAGAAGGAGTTCAGGCGCTATTCCCTGAATCTGCAGAAGGCGCAGCGGGCCGGAGAGCTGAAGAAGGTGGCCCTGGAGATCGGCTACAACGGGGAGGAGGAACTGCTGGCAGCGGTGGGGTACGGCAAGGTCTCCCCTGGTCAGCTGATCGGCCGTCTGGTGCCGGAGGAGAAGCTTAAAGCCGCTCAGGAACATAAGGAGTCGCGGATCGCCGGGGTGATTAACCGGCTGAAGGGGAAGTCGGCCAGCGCCGTGGAGGTGGGGGGGCTGGAGGATATCATGATCCGTTACTCCAAATGCTGTAACCCAGTGCCGGGGGATGAGATCGTCGGGTTTATTACCCGGGGGCAGGGGGTGGCCATCCATACCGCAGATTGCGCCTTTGTCCGTGAGAGCGATCCGGAACGCCGGATTGCCGTGACCTGGGCCAAGGGGAAGAGCGCGGCCCTGCCGGTGCGGGTACGGGTCTTGTGTCATGATGAAAAGGGCATCCTGGCCACCATGACCATGGCTATTACCAACGCCGAGGCCAATATCGCCAGTGCCCAGGTGAAGAGTACCGTTGACCAGCGCGGTGAGAACATCTTTGAGATCAACGTCTCTGATCTGGAGCATCTGCAGCGGGTTATGAATGCCTTGATGCGGGTGAAGGGTGTAATCAGGGTCGAGCGACTGAAGAGTTAGGAGTGCAGCTATGAACGTCATTGCAACCGATCAGGCCCCGGCGGCCATCGGTCCGTATTCGCAGGCGGTGCAGGCGGCGGGGTTTTTATTCTGCTCCGGCCAGATACCTTTGGACCCGGCTACCGGTGAGCTGGTCCGCGGCGATATACAACGGGAGACCGAGCAGGTGATGGAAAACCTGCGTGCCGTGCTGGCGGCGGCCGGGTGCGGGTTTGCCCAGGTGCTGCGCACCACGATCTATCTGGTGGATATGGCCGATTTTCCCGCGGTGAATGAGGTGTATGGGCGGTATTTTGCCGATACAAAACCGGCTCGGGCCTCGGTCGCGGTGGCGGCGCTCCCCAAAGGGGCCAGGGTGGAGATTGACGCGGTGGCGGCGGTATGACACAAAACAAGCCGTGCGCAAACGGGTGCGCACGGCTTCTGTGGGACGGTAGGGTGAAGCGTAGGGGTCAGAGGGCCTTGGTCACCGCGCCGGACCGGATGCAGCGGGTACAAACCTTGATGGTGGAGACACTGCCGTTCACCGCCTTTGCCTTTACCTTTTGCAGGTTGGGGTACCAGGTGGCGCGGGTCTTGTTATTGGCGTGGCTGACGTTGTTGCCGGTGCTGGGGCCTTTGCCGCAGATCTCGCATTTTCTCGACATTGGATGATATCCTCCCGTAAAAACTGAACGCTAGTTATTACCAGAAGGTAGTGGCGAATGCAAGGTAAAAATAATACCCTATGAAGATTCTCAAGGCCTTACTGTCGTTTCTCGTGATCGGTCTGTTGGTGGTGACGGCGTTCTTTGTCGATTTTGCCTACAAGACCTTTTCTTCCCATCCGCACACCATGCGGGTGGATGCCATTGTAGTGCTGGCCGGGGGGAAGGGGCGGGTAGAGGAGGGGGTGCGCCTCTTCAGGCAGGGGGAGAGTCACTGGCTCTTTCTGGTGGGGGTGGACCCATCGGTGCGCAAGGGCGACCTGTACCGGCAGCGTCCCGGTGACCCCGCCCCTGACCGGGTGCTGCTGGAGAAGGTATCGCGCAACACTCTGGAAAACGCCATGTACGCCCGGGATCTGCTGGAGTCGAAAGGGGTCAGGTCCCTGCTGCTGATAACCTCCCGTTACCACCTGAAACGGGCCACCATCCTGTTCCGTAACGCATTGCCACCCGATGTCGCCATCTATCCCCACCCGGTGGACAGCAGTAATGTCAGAAAGAACTGGTGGTATCACCTCGGTACGTTCCGGTTGCTGTTTTCCGAATTCTACAAATACTGCCTGTTTCGGCTCTTCTTTCTGGTGGCGCCGGGAGAGCTCCGTTCCCTGGTGCCGTAGCGCCCCCCTTTTCATTTCGGTTTGAAGCTGCTACAAATGCGGCTGTCGTTGTTGTCTCGACGGTATCTTGTCAAGAAAGGTTTGTTGCGATGCGTTATTTCAGTACCCGCGGCGGCATAGCGCCGATCCGTTTTAAGGATGCCGTCATGATGGGGCTGGCCGACGATGGCGGCCTGCTCTTGCCCGAGTCTATTCCCACCGTTACCGCTGCCGATCTGGAGGCCTGGCGCAGCCTGACCTATCCTCAGCTGGCCTTCGAGATCATCTCCCGATACGTCGATGATATCCCTGCCGATGACCTGCGTCACCTGATCGACCGCTCCTACGCCACCTTCAGCCACCCGGAGGTGACACCGGTGGTGCGAAAGGACGGGGTCCACATCCTGGAGCTGTTTCATGGCGTGACCCTGGCCTTCAAGGATGTCGCCCTGCAGTTTCTGGGGAACCTGTTCGAATATATCCTGGCCGAGCGTGGGGAACGGTTGACCATTGTGGGGGCCACCTCGGGCGATACCGGCAGCGCGGCCATCCACGGGGTGCGGGGAAAGCAGGGGATCACCATCTTCATCATGCATCCAGAGGGAAAGACCTCCGCAGTGCAGGCCCTGCAGATGACCTCGGTGTTGGACGATAATGTGCACAACATCGCCGTTCAGGGGACCTTTGACGATTGTCAGGATATCGTGAAGGCGTTGATGAACGATCTGGCGTTCAAGCAGCAGTACCGGCTCGGCGCTGTGAACTCCATCAACTGGGCCCGGGTGCTGGCCCAGGTGGTGTACTACATCTACGCCTGGCTCAAGGTGGCCACACCGGGCCAGAAGGTGCTGTTTTCAGTCCCAACCGGGAACTTCGGCGATATCTTTGCCGGTTATCTCGCCTGGCGGATGGGATTGCCGGTGCAACAGCTGCTGCTGGCTACCAACGAGAACAATATCCTGACCCGTTTCATCAACGAAGGGGACTATTCGGTGGGGCCGGTGGTGCAGACCGTTTCCCCTTCAATGGATATCCAGGTGGCATCCAACCTGGAACGTTACCTGTTTTATCTGGTGGGCGGCGATACGGCCAGGGTGCGGGCGATTTTTGCCCAGTTGAAGCGTGAGGGACGGATCAGCTTCGCCCCCGAGGAGCTGGCCCAGGTGCGGCGGGATTTCTGTTCGGTCTCGGTGAACCGGGCCCGGACCTTGACCACCATCGGGTCATTTCTGCAGGAGACCGGCTACCTGTTGGACCCTCATACGGCGGTGGGGGTAGCGGCAGGCCGTGACCTGGCGGAGTTGGGGGAGACGCCGGTGATCTGTCTGGCCACGGCCCATCCGGCAAAGTTTGGAGAGGCGGTGCAGGAGGCCATTGGTCAGCCGGCGCCTTTGCCGGCGGCCATCGCTCGCCTGCAGGGGTTGCCCACACGCTGTACCCTGTTACCCGCTGATCAATGGCAGGTCCGGGCCTTTATCGAAAAAACGGTGTCGTGACCGGGTCACTTCCCCGAGGGGGGTGAGGCGCCGCCGCTCTTCGGCCTTCTGTGCCGTGGGCGGCGTTTCTTTTTGGGCTCAGCGCCACCGGTCGGCGGTCCGGCCGATCCAGGCGCTGAGGTGCCGGCGCGTCGCCCCCGCGAGGGACGGGGCGCTGCCGCAGCTGCCGGCTTCGATCGGGGGCGGTGGTAGGTATGGACGAACAGGTCATCCTCTGCCCATGCCACCGGTATCTTGGCGTGGATATAGGCCTCTATCTCCTCGACATAAAAGGCGCCGTCCTCATCAGCCAGTGAGATCGCCGTCCCCTCGGCCCCGGCCCGGGCGGTGCGGCCGATACGATGCACATAATCTTCGGCATCCTGGGGAAGATCGTAGTTGATAACGTGGGATACCCCTTCGATATGCAGCCCCCGTGAGGCGACGTCGGTGGCGATAAGGACCGGCAGCTCGCCTCGTTTGAACTGTTCGAGGATGTTGAGCCGTTTTCGTTGTTCCACGTCGCCGGATATGACCCTGCTGGGGAGCTCGTTGGCGTTCAGCCGTTCCTGGAGGCGCTCGGCCTCCCGCTTGGTGTTGACAAACACCATGGTCCTCGCCATACCCTCCCGTCGCATGAGGCCCAGCAACAAGGGGAACTTTTCCCGGTTGGCCACATGGTACAGGGTCTGATCCACCCGTTCAGCGGTCATCTTTTCCGGAGTGACGGAGACCTTCTGGGGGCAATTCATGAACTCGTAGGAAAGCTCCATCACCCGCTGATTGAGGGTTGCGGAGAACATCAGGTTCTGCCGGGCGTCAAAAGGGGGGAGGCGTCGCAGGATGAAGCGGAGATCGGGGATAAAGCCCATATCGAACATCCGGTCTGCTTCGTCGATCACCAGCATCTCGATATGTTTCAGGGTGTAGACCTTTTGCTTCAGATAGTCGATCAGGCGGCCCGGGGTGCCGATTACGACGTCCGCCCCATCCTTCAAGGCGTTTTTCTGTTTCATGTAGTCCACACCCCCGTAGATGGCCTGGATGGTGAGGCCACAATGGGCCCCCAACATCTGGGCGTCCTTTTCTATCTGCACCACCAGTTCCCGTGTCGGGGCCAGTATCAGCGCCCGGGGACGTTTGTCAGGCGTATCCGTCTGCCGGCGGAGGAGACGGGCAAAGAGGGTCACCAGAAAGGCTGCGGTCTTGCCCGTGCCGGTCTGGGCCTGACCGGCCACGTCCTTGCCGGCCAGCGATAAGGGGAGGGTCTGCGCCTGGATCGGCGTGCAACTACTGAAGCCGGCGTCGATAATTCCCTGCATTACCTGGGGTGGGATGTTTAGTTCGTCAAACTGCATGGTGCAGATCTGCTCCTTTTATTGTGGGTGTGCTACGAACAGTAGCTATACACCGTTGACACCGTTCAGGCAACGGCAAACCGGTCGGGAAAAGCTAGAAATGCTTTGACAAAAGGCTCGCATCGCACGTAGGATTGGCAAAATTTACACGAGGGTTTGACAGGCTATGCAGGCAGCGCTGGAGCTGATCGGCAACGATCTCAGGATGGTGGAGGAACAGTTCAGGAAGGACCTGGCGTCTGATGTCCCGCTGATCCGCAAGGTGGGGGAGTATGTCCTCGCCAGCGGCGGCAAACGGATCCGGCCCGCCATGCTGCTCCTGGCCGCCAGGCTCTGCGACTATACCGGAGATCAGGCCATCCCGCTGGCCAGTGTGGTGGAGTTCATCCATACCGCCACCCTGCTCCACGATGATGTGGTGGACAGCGCCACCCTGCGGCGGGGACTCGCCTCGGCAAATACCCTGTGGGGCAACGAGGCGTCGGTACTGATCGGTGATTTTCTGTTTTCGAAATCCTTTTCGCTGATGGTGGCGGCCGGCAGCCTCGACGTACTGCGGGTCATGTCTCAGGCCACCACGGTGATCGCCGAGGGTGAGGTGCTGCAACTCCTCTATACCGGCGATCTGGACCTGAGCGAGGAGCAGTACATTGCGGTGGTGCGGGCTAAAACCGCCGTCCTACTCTCGGCTGCCTGCCAGTGCGGGGCCATCCTGGGGGAAGCGCCGTCAGGGCAGGAACAGGCCCTGGCCGGCTTTGGTATGGATCTGGGGATCGCCTTTCAACTGATGGATGACCTGCTGGATTACACCGCCTCAGAGGCCGATTTCGGTAAAAGCATCGGCCACGATCTGGAGGAGGGAAAGATGACCCTGCCGCTGATCCACGCCTTGCGCCAGTGCAGCTCCGATGAGCGTGCCATGGTCGCCTCGGTGGTGGCGCAGGATGAACTCACGCCGGATGCGTTCAGTCGCATCGTCGCCTTGGTGCAACGCCACGGCGGCATTGAGTATACCCTTGAGAAGGCCCGGAGCTGTGTGGCCGCCTGCCGCCGGCAACTGGACAGCTTCCCCGACAGCCGCTGCAAACGGGCCCTGCTGGAGCTCGCCGAATATGTGGTCACCCGCACCCGCTAACCCCAATGCCTATCCCCTAATCATCCAAATTGCCAGACCGTTTTCGGAGGACTCACAAAGATGAAAAGACTGTTGCTGTTCTGTTGTTGCGCCCTGATCCTTGCCGCTTCCGGCTGTTCGAAAAAGCAGCAACCGGTGGCGGTAAATGCCAAGCCCGTTGAAAACAGCCCTGCGCCTGCGGTCACCGTCGTTTCGTTGCAGGATACGCAACTCACCCTGGATTCTCTGAAGGGGAAGGTGGTGCTGCTTAACTTCTGGGCCACCTGGTGTCCCCC
Source organism: Deltaproteobacteria bacterium (assembly GCA_021778115.1). Lineage (GTDB taxonomy): Bacteria > Desulfobacterota > Desulfuromonadia > Geobacterales > Pseudopelobacteraceae > Trichlorobacter. The sequence goes on along the minus strand of JAJYCS010000069.1, from coordinate 1,477 downwards.
CTGCCGTGAGGAGATCCCTTCCCTGATGAAGCTGAATGCGGCCATGGCCGGCAAGCCGTTCCAGATGCTCTGCATCTCGGTGGACGAAGGGGGTAAAAAGGCGGTGCATGACTTCTTCAGGAACACCGGGTTTTCGCTTCCCGCCTACCTGGATCCGTCCGGACAGGCGCCTACCGCTTACGGTATAACCGGTGTGCCGGAAACCTTCATCATCGATAAGAACGGCGTCATCGTTAAAAAGGTGGTGGGAGGAATGGATTGGAACAGCCCTGAGGTGATATCGTTCCTTGAAGGACTTATGCGGTAACCGTTGCGAGGTTGGTATGGAAACTCCTGATATTTCATATGTCGGCGCCTTTGTGGCAGGTCTGCTCTCCTTTCTCTCCCCCTGTGTGCTGCCCCTCATCCCTTCGTATATCACCTACATCACCGGCCTTTCGTTTGGTGATCTGGATGCCGAGCATCCGAGCCATCTGGTGCGCCAAAAGACTCTGCTCCATTCCCTGGCCTTCATCAGCGGTTTTACGGTGGTTTTTGTCCTCCTGGGGGCCTCTGCCACCCTCTTGGGCACCTTTCTGCAGGAACATATGGATTTCATCCGCAGGGCAGGGGGGATCCTGGTGCTCTTGTTCGGTATCCATGTGACCGGCCTGCTACCGATCAGTTGGCTTCTGGGGGAAAAACGGGTCACCCTGAAGAACAAGCCGGCCGGGTTTATCGGCAGCTTTGTGGTCGGTCTGGCCTTTGCCGCCGGTTGGACCCCCTGTATTGGACCGATCCTGGCCTCCATCCTGATGATTGCCGCCACCCAGGGGGAGGTGGGGCATGGGATCGTTCTGCTGCTGCTCTACTCCATCGGTCTGGGGGTGCCGTTTCTGCTCTCTTCCCTGGCGTTGCACCGTTTTATCCTCTTTTTTAACCGTTTCAAGCGTCATATCCGTCTGTTTGAGATCGTCACCGGACTTTTCTTGATCGTGGTCGGGGTACTGATCTTTACCAACTGGCTTTCGTTACTCTCCGGTTATGCCAACATGCTGTACCAGAAAGGGTGATATGGTAAAGCCCCATCGCGCGCCGCACTCGATACAGCTGGTGGTCACACAGCTGGTCGTGACCGAGGCGTTTTACGCCGGTATCCTGGAACTGCCGGTACAGCGTTCCTTTTCCGCCTTCGGCGCTCCGGATCACCTGGTGATCGATATGGACGGCATCGCCGTGGTATTTGTGGAGGAATCTGATGTGGTGCGGACACATCCGGTGCTGGAGCACCGGTTCAGCATGTTTCCCAAGGGGATCGGGATGACCTTGCACTTTGAGGTGCAGGATATCGAGGGGATTCGTGATGCGGTGGAGGAGGAGGAGCTGGAGATCCTCTATCCGCTGGAGAGAAAGCCGTACGGCGCGCTGGAGCTCTGGTGCTTCGATCCGGACGGCTACCTCGTGGTCCTGGTGGAGCCGACCCGGTGAGGGAGAGGGG
>JAJYCS010000009.1 GCA_021778115.1 Deltaproteobacteria bacterium | reverse complement strand
TGATCTCATCACGGTCAATATCAAGCACCCCGGTGCCCACCCGGATCGGGGTAGCCCGCTCCCGCATCACCCGTGCTGCCCCGGTAATCTCCTCAACCGTCTCACCTTTCATTCGCAAGGCGGTGATAAAGGCACCGATCTGGGCAGCCGTACATTCGCCGGACATGATCTGGTTCATCACCTCGATCATCTCCCCTTCGCACAAATCCCGACGTTCTACCACCTTGGCAATGGTCTGCTTGATCATATCTGTCAGCTCCTCTAAAAAAACGAACGGGGATGTTGCCATCCCCGTTCATGTCCGTATATGGCGCCGCTTACCTGCCTTCGGTGATCCTGCGGATGGTTTCCTTGATCATCGCCTCGGCCAGGTCGGGCACCACCTCCCAGACGATCCGCTCGATGGTCTCCTTGGAGACCGACAGCAACGCCTGCCGTAACTGCTCGTCAGAGAGGGCAACCTCACCGCCGGCCGCCACGGTGGGAGGTGCCACCATCGTCGGCGGTTCTGCCGCGGCAGGGAGATCGGAAATCGGTTCTTCAGCCATTGAGAGCGGCAGATCTTCGGTAAGGGCCGTAGCCGGCGCCACGGCGATCTCTTCCTGGAACTCGAAGGTCTGCTCCTCAACCGGCACCCACGAAGCGCCAATATGAGGGTTCTCCGGCTGTTCCAGCGGCAGTGACGCCGGTTCTTCCGCCATCAGGGCAAAGACATCCGGCTGTTCAAAATCGGCCTCCAGCCCCCCCTGTTCCTGCGCGGGTGGTGCCAACGGGGCGGATGGAGCGGGCTCCTGCGTAAAGGCACCCCAGGGATCGTCAGGAGAGATGGCCGGCGCCGGTTCACCGGACGGTGCCGTAGGTTCAAAGACGTCGGTGGTCTCAAAGACGGCCGCATCAAAGGCGGAGGCATCCGGTGCCGGGGTTTCAAAGGGTGAGGCAGCAACGGCGGTTGGTTCGATGAAACTGGCCGGTTCAGCTATCGGCGTTGCCGCTGCAACCGTCTCAACCACGGCAGCAGGTGCAGCACCGCTGGTCCGGCGTTGACCCAATGCGTACAGTTCCTGTACCTTGGCGATGATCTGCTGGGACTCGAACGGCTTGGTGATATGGTCGTCGGCGCCGCAACTGGCAGCCCGTGCTTCATCAAAGGCCTCAAAGGAACCGGTCAAAAGGAGGATCGGTTTCGTGGCCAGGGCGGGGATGTTCCGTATCTTCTCACAGACCTCATAACCGGTCATGCCGGGCATCAGGACGTCTATCAACAGGAGATCGGGGAGCAGTTCCTGGGCCTTCTGGAGGGCGGCGGCCCCATTATCCACCACAGTCAGGGTGTAACCGTCACCTGCGAAGATAATGCCGACCACCTTCTGAATGGTGATACTGTCATCAGCCAGCAGTATCGAGATGTTTCCCATCGGTTCCCTCCCGGTGCCGCGTTGCGGATATGAGGCCTTAAAAGTTGGAAAACACTAGCATACCGGTTTTAGGGTGTCAAGGACCCGTATTTTCCGGCACTTCACGCTCAAACCTGCTTTCAGGACCCCCAAACAGTGCCGCCGCGAGGGTTGAGAGGTCGCTGCGCAGTTGGTTGAAACTGTGCAGCCGCTGGTAATCCAGGCGGGTGGTCAACAACAGGACGTAGAGATCGGCGTCGGGGTCGATCCAGACCGAGGCGCCGCTGTAACCGGTGTGACCGTAGGAGAGCTCTGAGAAGATGGCCCCCTTCGGCGAGGAGAAGGGGGATGCATGATCCCAGCCCAACCCCCGTACGATTCTGCCATTGCGAAAGAAATAGAGGGCAGTCATCTGGGCCACGGCGCGGTCGGAGAGGACCCGGACACCCTCCAGCTGCCCTCCATCGAGGAGCATGGTGGCAAAGCGCGCCAGGTCTCCCACCGAGCTAAACAACCCGGCATGTCCCGAAACCCCTCCGAGCAGGCGGGCATTGCCGTCCTGTACGACCCCGATCTGGGCGTTGCCGAGGGTGGGGATCGTACAGGGGCTCCGGGGGGGGAGAAAACCGGTAGAGACCATCCTCAGCGGCTTATAGAAGTTCTTTTCCGCAAAATGATTGAGGGGCAGACCACTGACACGACGCACCAACTCCCCCAACAGGATAAAGTTGATATCCGCGTACAGGAAATGGCTGCCGGGGATAACACGACCGATCTGCTCAGCGGCCCGCTCAATGGCGCTTTGCATCGGCGCGGCAGGGTTTAGGCCTACGTCATGGAGCCCGGAGGTGTGAGTCAGCAGATTGAGGATAGTGATCTGACTGCCGGCAAATTCGGGAAACCAGCGTGAGATGGGATCAAGGAGCGAAAGCCTCCCCTCGTCCAGCAGTTTGACAATGGCGGGGGTGGTGGCAAAGACCTTAGTCAGGGAGGCGACGTCAAAGACGGCGGCGGTGGTAAGCGGCGGGGCATCATCGGTGAACCCGCCCAGACCGACGGCATGTTCGTAGCGGATGCCGCGATGGTCACCAACCACAACCACCGCTCCCGTGATGAGGCCCTGGGTGATGGCCTTCTGCAGCAGAAAATCGATGACCGACACCCGGCTGGCTTCAATCAGAGGATCACTCGCCGCAGAGTTTCCAGACGCCGGGAGCAGGATAAAAACGGACAGGGAGAGTGCGAAGGAACAGAAGCAGCGGATAGTGAGGCGCGATATGCGGGTATGCGCGCGCCACGATCGGGGCATCAGTGGATCTGAAATTCTGCGCTCTTAAGGAGCGTACCGGCTGCATCACGCACTTCGAACCGCCAAGAACCGACGCTGGTGGCATTCACCGGCAGTGTGCTGTATACCCGCCAGCGACGCCCTTTGATCGGCAACTTCGTCTCCTTGATCTGCTGGCCGTCACGAAACCAGAGATGGGTGACCGTGGTCTCCTCGGGTAGGTCGGACTGGGTACGGGTAAACCCGTACAGATCGTGCACCGCCTGATAGGAGATCCGGTGCACCGAATCGATCGGCTTGCCCCGCGAGACCTTGGTGGTGACCGCCAGCTCGGTGATCGTCAGCGATGCGGCGCCGGCGCCCATGACCGTAAGCAGCAGAAGTAGGACAGCAAGCGGGAAGATCGCCTTCATGGAGGCCTCCTCAGGTCCTGTAATCGGCATTTATGGAGACATACTCATGGGAGAGGTCGGAGGTATAGACCGTGGCCGTACCCCTCCCCAATCCCAGCTCAACCGTCACCCGCAGCTCGCGCTGCTGCAGCACGGCCGTACCACGAGCCTCGGCATCGCCACCGGCGAAGATGCCGTCCCGCGCCATGCAGACCTCATCAAACCAGAGCGCCAGCCGGTTGGGATCCACCTGCGCCCCCGAGTAGCCCACGGCGCAAAAGATCCGCCCCCAGTTGGCGTCCTGACCGTAGAAGGCGGTCTTCACCAGGCTGGAGTTGGCAATGGCAAGGGCGGCCCGTCGGGCGTCGGCATCGTCTACCGCCCCGGTGACCCGGATCTCGACGAACTTGGTGGCCCCCTCCGCGTCCTGAACAATCTGCCGCGCCAGGTCAAGCAGCACCTCGTCCAGCAGGGTGGCAAAGGCCGCCGCAGCGGGACTCCCTTCAAGGATAGGGGAATTGCCGGCGGCGCCGTTCGCCATACAGAGACAGGTGTCGTTGGTAGAGGTATCGCCATCGATGGTGATGGCGTTGAAGGAACGTCCCACCGCCTGACGAAACAGGCCGTCCAACAGGAACGGCTCCACGGCCGCATCGGTAAGGATAAAGGAAAGCATGGTGGCCATGTTGGGCATGATCATGCCGGCCCCTTTGGCGACACCGGCCACGGTATACCCAACGCCGCCGGCCTTCCCCTGACGCACCGAGATCTTGGGGCAGGTGTCGGTGGTCATGATGGCAGCGGCCAGATCGTCCAGCGTGGCGTTGCCCCGCTCGGCCAACAACCTGGGCAGCGCCGCCCGCATGCGTCCCATGGGAAGCGGCACGCCGATCACGCCGGTGGAGCAGACCTGGACCAGCTGTTCGGGGATCGCCAGCCCTTCCGCCAGGATACGGGTGGCCTCAGCGGCGTCGGCCAGCCCCTGTTGCCCGGTACAGGCATTGGCGTTGCCGCTGTTCACCAGCAGGGCCTGGGCCCGCCCGCAGGCGATCCGCTCCATGGAGAGCAGCACCGGCGCGGCCTTGACCTTGTTGGTAGTAAAGACTGCTGACGCCACTGCCGGGGTCTCGGACCAGATCAGGGCCAGATCGTTACGCCCCGGTTTCTTGATGGCCGCCTCCACGGCGGAAAACTGGAACCCTTTGGGTGTCATGGCTATCTACCGCAACACTTCTTGTATTTTTTACCGCTGCCGCAGGGGCAGGCCTCATTCCGTCCCGCCAGCTTGGCGCTCTTGGCCGGCTCCCGCTCCTTTGGCTCCTCGCTGCTGGTCATGGTCTGGAGCATCTTCCGATTCCGCTCCACCTGCTCCACTTCCAGTTCTTCCACATCATCCTCATGGGCGATCTGGACCCAGAAGACCTTCTCCACCGTCTCCTCGCGGATCCGGACGATCATCTCCATGAACAGGTGAAAGGCCTCCCGCTTATACTCCTGCTTGGGATCCTTCTGGCCATACCCCCTGAGCCCGATCCCCTCTTTCAAGTGATCGATGTTCAGCAGGTGATCCTTCCAGTGGATGTCGATGGCCTGCAGCATCACCACCCGGATCAGGTGATCCATCAACTCATCGCCCAGTTCATCCGCCTTGCGGGCTATGATGGCATGGGCCTGTTCCTGCAGCAGCTCCTGCAGGCTGTCGGGGGTCATCCGGCCGATCATCTCGCGGGAGAGCTCGAGCTGAAGGGCGAAACAACGCCCCGCAGCCTCGGTCAGCTCCTCCCAGTCCCAGTCCTGCGGGGCATCTTTCTCAAAGGCGTAGGCCTTTACCAGATCAGCGATGGTATCATCCAGCATCTCCATGAAACTCTCGCGGATGTCCTGGCCAGCCAGTATCTCGCGGCGCTGGGTGTAGATCACCTCACGCTGCTTGTTCATGACGTCGTCGTAATCGATCAGATGCTTGCGTATCTCGAAGTTGTGGGCCTCCACCTTCTTCTGAGCATTCTCGATCGATTTGGAGATCATGCCGTGGGTAATCGCCTCACCCTCCTCGATCTTGAGGAAGTCCATGATCTTGGCCACCCGCTCGGAACCGAAGATCCGGAGCAGGTCGTCCTGCAAAGAGAGATAAAAACGGGATGAGCCGGGATCCCCCTGCCGGCCGGAACGGCCCCGCAGCTGGTTGTCGATCCGACGGGATTCGTGACGTTCGGTGCCGATGATATCTCGCCCCCCCAACTCCACCACCTCGTCATGCTCGGCGGCGCACTGCGCCTTGAACTGCTCCAGTTGTTCAGCGATCTGCTGCTCGGTCGCCTCCGGACAGTCCAGCCGCCACTGCCTCAGGAGCCCTTCCGGATTACCCCCAAGAACGATATCGGTACCGCGGCCTGCCATGTTGGTGGCGATGGTGATGGCCCCTTTACGGCCGGCCTGGGCCACGATCTCGGCCTCCTTCTCATGCTGCTTGGCATTCAGCACGTAATGGGGCACCGCCTGCTTGCGCAACAGCTCCGACAGGACCTCGGATTTCTCAATGGAGATGGTGCCCACCAGACAGGGCTGCCCCTTCTCGTAATGTTCCCTGATATCCTTGATGACCGCGTCGAACTTCTCCTTCTCGGTCTTGTAGATCACATCCGGGAAGTCGGGACGTAACAACGGCCGGTTGGTGGGGATCACCACCACGTCCAGTTTGTAGATCTTGTGAAACTCCTCCGCCTCGGTGTCCGCAGTACCGGTCATGCCGGAGAGTTTGGTGTACATCCGGAAGTAATTCTGGAAGGTGATGGTGGCCAGGGTCTGGTTCTCGCTCTCAATACGGACCCCCTCCTTGGCCTCCACCGCCTGGTGCAGCCCGTCGGACCAGCGACGACCCGGCATGAGGCGGCCGGTAAACTCGTCGACGATGATCACCTCACCGTCCTTGACCACGTAATCGACATCGCGGCGGTACATGGCGTGGGCCCGCAGGGCCTGATTGACATGGTGCAAGGTCTCGATGTTGCGGGGATCGTACAGGTTTTCCACCTTGAGGAGGCGTTCCACCTTGGAGACCCCCTGCTCGGTCAGGCTGGCGTTCTTGGCCTTCTCGTCAATGGTATAATCGCCGGTATAGGCCTTCCGCTTACCGGAGAGGGTATTGGCATCCACCTCCTTGACCTCACCTTTTTCCAGAAGGGGGATAATCCGGTTGATGGCGTAGTATTTATCGGTGGATTCCTCGGTAGGGCCGGAGATGATCAGCGGGGTCCGCGCCTCGTCGATGAGGATCGAGTCCACTTCGTCCACAATGGCGAAGTTGAAGCCACGCTGGACGTAATCATCAAGGGAAAACTTCATATTGTCACGCAGGTAGTCGAACCCGAATTCGTTATTGGTGCCGTAGGTGATGTCAGCGGCGTAATTTTCTCGACGCTGTTCGTCATCCAGTCCATGGACGATGACCCCCACCTGAAGCCCCAGAAAACGGTACAACCGCCCCATCCAGTCGGAGTCGCGCTTGGCCAGGTAATCGTTTACCGTGACCACATGGACCCCTTTGCCCGAGATGGCGTTCAGATAGGCCGGCAGCGTCGCCACCAGGGTCTTCCCCTCACCGGTCTTCATCTCGGAGATCTTGCCGGCATGGAGCACCATGCCACCGATCATCTGCACATCGAAGTGCCGCATCCCCAATACCCGGCGACTAGCCTCCCGACAGGCCGCAAAGGCCTCGGGCAGCAGGGCATCCAGCGTCTCACCCTGCTGGTGGCGCTCCTTGAAGCGACCGGTCTGCTCACGCAGCTGATCATCGGACAACGCCTGCATGGCCGGTTCAAGGCTGTTTATCTTCTCAACGATCGGCCAGAGTTTTTTAAGCTCCCGCTCGTTTTTGCTGCCGATCACCATCTTGACAAGGGAACTGATCATCTGCCTCTCCCATCTGAAATAAAAACCGGGAGAAGATACCATGGATGCAGCCGTTGCTCAACCGAAAAGGGGGGTGACTATTCCTTCACCCCATGGCAGGTCGGATAGCATAAAAAAAACAGCGCACCCGTGGGGTGCGCTGCGCAACGTACAAACAGGAGGGGGTATTAGCAGCCGGCGGACTTGAGGAACTTCTCGCTGATGTTCTTGCCACCCTTTTGCTCATACTTCACCTTGACGTCGTCACCGTTTACGATCCGGTGATCGTTCAGCTTGTTGACGGTCAGGGAGTCGCTGATCTGCAGCACGACGTTTTTCCCGGAGGCGCTATCCTGGACGGTAACCGTGTAGGTACCGTCGCTGTTCTTGACGATCTTGGAGATGGGGCCCCTCATCATGGTGGCGGCAAACGATAAGGAGGCGACGGCGAGGATAGCAGCGACGGCGACAACAGATACGAGCTTCTTCATGGTACTGATGACTCCTTTCTGGGTGTGGGGCCCTCGGCCCCGGTTGGTGTGGTGGCGTACGGTGGCCGAAGTGTTTCTGAATTGTTACAAAAATATCATTGGCGTTTTCACAAAGTCAACGGATCATTTCAGGCACGGTCCACCCGAAATCAGAACATGAATTTCCGCATACTTATGTTCTGGAGTATCCCCACCCCCACCATGGAGGTAATCATTGAGGTGCCGCCATAGGAAAAAAATGGCAGCGGCACCCCCACCACCGGGAAGAGGCCGATGACCATGCCGATATTGATCACCGTGTGCCAGAAGAGCATGGCCGCGACCCCCACGGCCAGAAGGGCCCCCAGACGGTCATTACAACGCCGGGCGATGGTCAGCCCCCAGATGATGAGCGAGAGATAGAGCGCAATCAGCACCAGAGAGCCCAGAAAGCCCCACTCCTCCGCATAGACCGAAAAGGCGAAGTCGGTGTGCTGCTCCGGCAGAAAACGCAACTGGGCCTGGGTCCCCTTGACATACCCTTTGCCCCAGAACCCTCCCGAACCAACGGCAATCTTGCTCTGAATAATATGATAGCCGCTGCCAAGCCGCGAACGCTCAGGGTTGATGAAATCAAGGAGCCGGTTTTTCTGGTACTGTTTGAGAATGGAGGTCCAGCCGATCCAGGCCACCGGTACGGTGACCAGGACAAAACTGAACACGGTGCTCCAGCGCAACCCCACGAACAGGGCCATGGAAAGGGCGATCAGGATCACCAGGACCGCAGTGCCCAGATCGGGCTGTTTCATGATCAGCAGGATCGGCACCCCCAAAAGGAGCGACGGATAGAGCATATCCTTGATGGCAAGCCCACCTACCACCTGGTAATTATTGAAGAAGCGGGCAAAGGCGAGGATGATGCCTATCTTCATCAACTCGGATGGCTGAATGGTGAAGAAGCCCAGATCAAGCCAGCGCGTGGCCCCCAGCGTTCGCTTGCCCACCAGCAAGACCGCCAGCAGCAGCAGTACGAGGAAGCCGTAAAACCAATAGGCGACGTCTTCCAGCAGGTGGTAATCCACTGAGCAGATCAGCAGGGTGATCAGCAGACCTGCCGCCATCCAGTTGATCTGTTTGAGGTAATAGGGCGCCCCGACCAGTTTGTAGGGGGCAGAGGCGCTGTAGATATTCATGATACCCAACAGACAGATCGCCACCACGATCCCCAGCAGGGTCCAGTCATAGTTGGTTACCAGACGTCGATCGATCATCGGTTCTGCTCCTCGGCAGCAGGCTGTCCCGCCTGTTCAGTCTGCCCTGGCGGCAGTATGGCCGCGGGCGCCGGCTCGGCGGGGGTCCGATCGGCAGGAGGGGGGAGGGGGCGGGGGGCCGGTTTTTTCAGATCGGCCCAGGCCCGGAAGATCTGTCCGGCAATCGGCGCCGCCGCATGGCCGCCGCTGCCGCCATGTTCCACCACCACCGCCACCGCCACCTCCGGGTTGTCATACGGGGCAAAACCGGCAAACAGGGCATGATCCTGATACTGGTAGGCGAGGTGGCGCTTACGGTCCTCACCCAGCTTGACCACCTGGGAGGTGCCGGTCTTGCCAGCAACCTTCAGATCACCCAGCCGGGCCGCCGCTCCGGTCCCGCCGGGGTCGTTCACTACGGCATACAGCCCCTGCTTCACCAGTCTGAAATCGGCAGGACTGGCCGCAACCCGTTCCAGCACCACCGGGGCAAAGGTCTTGAGCACCTTGCCATCGGCGTCCACCACCTCCCTGACCAGACGGGGCCGCAGCACCGTGCCCTCGTTGGCGATGGTGGAGACCATGGAGGCCAACTGAATCGGGGTGACCAGGACATAGCCCTGACCTATGGCAGCCGGCGGCGTATCACCAGGGAGCCACCGTTTACCGAACCGTTTCAGTTTCCAGGCCGTGTCGGGGATCAACCCCTTCTTTTCACCCGGCAGGCCGATCCCCAACGCCTGTCCCAGACCAAACTGTCGGCACATCGCAGCCAGACGGTCAATCCCCAGGCGCACCCCCAGCTGGTAGAAGTAGACATCGCAGGATTCTTTAAGGGCGCTACGAAGATTGACGATGCCGTGCCCCCCCCGTTTCCAGCAGTGGTACGTGGCCTTGCCCAGGGTATAGCTGCCGGTACAGGTAACGGTCGTGGCGTCATCAATAACGCCGTCCTCAAGGCCGGCCAACGCGGTAATCATCTTGAAGGTTGAGCCCGGGGGATAGAGACCCGACAAGGCCTTGTCCTCCAGGGGGTGGCGGGGATCCTTCAGATATTTCTCCCAGATATCGGTCGGGATCTTGCCGGCAAACAGGGCGGGGTCAAAGGTGGGACTGCTGACAAAGGCCAGCACCTCCCCCGTATGGACATCCATGACGACGGCGGCGCCGGCCTTATCGCCAAAGGCCCGTTCAGCGGCCTGCTGGAGACGCTCGTCGATGGTCAGCACCAAACTGTTCCCCACGGAAGGACGGACCTCGTTCAGGACACGCAGCACCCGGCCACGGGAGTCCACCTCCAACTGGCGCCCGCCGTCCTCTCCGTGCAGCTCCTGCTCCCAGGCCTTTTCAATACCGTTCTTACCCACATAATCGCCCGGGTTGTACTCGTTGTAGGGGGCACTATCCAACTCTTTCTCGGAGACCTCGCCGATGTAGCCCAAGAGATGGGCGGCCGACTGTTTGAAGGCGTACTCCCGGACCGGCTTCATGGCGATCTCGACGCCGGGGAGCCGCAACCGGTTCTCCTCCACCTTCTCAACCTGATCACGGGAGAGGTTGGTTGCAACCACCACCGGGTAGTAGCGGGCCCGTCCCTTCCCCTTCTGCCAGCGATCCTCCATCTCGGTCCGATCCAGCCCCAGCAGTTTGGCCAGACGATCCAGCGTCGCCTCAACATCCTGGATCTCCTGGGGGATCAGCGTGAGGCTGAAGGAAGGCTGGTTGCCGACCAGGACGGTGCCGTTACGGTCCATCAGCGCCCCCCGGGCTGCAGCCACCGGCAGAAAGCGTAACCGGTTGTTTTCGGAAAGCGCCCGGTATTTATCGACATAGAGGATCTGCAGGTACCAGAGCCGCACCACCAGCAGGGCGAAGACGATCAGGACGCCGAAGACCAACAGCGTAATCCGCCGTTTTGGCTGTGCCACCTCCCGTACATACCGTTGCTCTTTGATCATGACGCGGGCCTGGGTGGGGTGCAATCGGGTACCGCAGCCACCAGGGAGGCCACAAAGGCGTTCACCAGCAGTTGCGGGACGATCAGGGGGAGGAGTGTGGCAAACAGGCCGGTACCCTGCGAGAAGAGCAGCAACAACAGGCCGTTCATGACGATGGCGCCAACCGTTGCCGCCGCCACGGTCAGCACGAACAGGAGGCAGCTCTGTACATAAAGCCGTTCTGCGACCGATTTGAGGAGGAGATAGACCACCAGAAACGACAACCCGTTCAGGCCGAGATAGATACCGCTCAGGCAGTCCTTGAGGAGGCCCAGGCCGTAGGCTGCCGGCAGGCTGAGGCGGGTGGGGGCCCGCAACGCCAGATAGACCATCAGCAGCAGGAGCAGGTCAGGGCTAAAGGCCGGTTCAAGATACAGCGGAAGGATGGAGGCCTGCATCGCCACCACCAGCAGCAGCACCAGCAGGCCGGTCAGAAATGAACGCATGGGGGTCGTCAATCCTGTGGGGTCCGGAGCACCACCAGCACCTCTTCAAGGTGGGCAATGCTCACCGCCGGCTTGATGGTAACGGTCTGAAATATGCCGTACTGACCCTTTTTCACCATGGTCACGGTACCGATCGGCAGACCTTTGGCAAAGACTCCGCCCACACCGGAGGTGACCACCAGATCCCCCACGGTGACATCTTCGTCCCGCATGGAGAACTCCAATGAGCAGCGTGCATCACCCTCACCCCGCACTACCCCACGGGCCCGTGATCGCTGGATAAGGGCGGCAATGCCGCTTGCGTGGTCCGTGAGAAGCAATACACGACAGCTGTTGCCCGTCACCTTGATGGTCTGCCCCACCACGCCACCGGCGGCCAGCACCGGCATCCCCTCCGTGATCCCGCTGGATGCGCCACGGTCAATCGTCAGGGTCCGGAACCACGGCGTCACATCCTCGCCGATCACCGCAGCGGCAACCGTCGGGTCATGCACCGTCCTGCGCATTTCCAATAGACTCCTCAGGCGTTCGTTTTCATGCAGCGCCTCGCCGGCAGCGGCAAGGGACTGATTGAGGGTCTTGATATCCTCACGCAGACGAAGGTTTTCCCGCCGCGCCCCAACCAGATCGAGGTAGTTGTTCCAGAGCTGTTCCGGCAGGACGGCGATGCGGGCCACCGGTGTCAACACCGGGGCCAGCACGGCGCCCACACCTCGTTCAAGGATATTGGCCTCTCTGGCGTGAGGCAGGTTGAGGGAATAGAAGATCAGGGCCGCCAAGAGGACGATCCCCACCGTCAGAGAGAGGAGGTATTTACGAAAAAATTCAAACATGGGTAATCAGGGTCAGCATCAGGCCGTCAGGCCACAGCGGGCCTCCTGCAGTACCCGCTGCAGATACTCCCGGTACGATGAGGCCGGGGTTGCGGCAATGACCACCTCCATGGCGGCAGCATCCATGAACCCCCGATGCAGGGCGATCTCCTCCAGGCAGGCGATCTTCAACCCCTGCCGGGCTTCCAGGGTCTCTATGAAATTACTGGCCTCCAGTAACGATTTATGGGTGCCGGTATCCAACCAGGCGATCCCCCGGCCCAGACGTTCCACCGACAGTTCGCCCCGACGCAGATAGGTCAGGTTGACATCGGTGATCTCCAGTTCACCGCGGGGCGAAGGGGTGATGGTACGGGTGATCTCCACCACATTGCCGTCATACAGGTACAGCCCCGGCACGGCATAATTTGATTTGGGCGCCTTCGGTTTCTCCTCGATGGAAAGCACCCGGTCGGCTGAATCAAACTCCACCACACCATACCGTTCAGGATCGTGCACGTAGTAGCCGAACACCTTCGCGCCCCCCTGAAAGCCGGCCACCAGGCGGTCGAGATGCATCTTGCCGTAAAAGATATTGTCCCCCAGGATCAGGCAGACCGGTTCATGATTGATGAACGATTCCCCCACTAAAAACGCCTGGGCGATCCCCTTCGGCTCTGGCTGGACCGCATAGGTAAGCCGGATCCCCCAGCGTGACCCGTCACCCAGCAGGGCTTGAAACCGGGGGGTATCGTGGGGGGTGGAGATCAGCAGTATATCACGAATCCCCGCCGCCATCAGAGTGGCCAGGGGGTAATAGATCATCGGTTTGTCATAGACCGGTTGCAGCTGTTTGCTGGCCACCAGCGTCAGCGGATAGAGGCGGCTGCCTGCCCCGCCGGCCAGCACGATCCCTTTGCGTATCGGCGACATAGTTCTTCCTTTCCGGCACTCTGTGAAATGTTATGCAGTAGCACAGCCTTTGAGCGGTGTCAAACCGCCAGGATCATCTCGACCGCAGCGATGAGGTCGGCACAGACCGGCGCCCCTGGCGGCAGGCGGCCCGCCTCCAGCCGTCCATAACCGGTACGCACCAACACCGGTCTGCAGCCGGCAGCCAGACCGGCCTCCAGATCGACCAGCTTGTCACCCACCATCCAGGAACTGCCCAGATCTATCTCCAACTCTCGGGCGGCCTGTTCCAGCATGCCCGGCAGCGGTTTGCGACAGTTGCAGACCCGGTTGTACGGTGGGAGGCCATCGGGGTGGTGCGGGCAGTAATACCAGCCCGCCACCTCCCCGCCGCCTCTCGCCAGTTCCGCCGCAATATGGCGATGCAGCAGCTGTACCTCCCGCTCCCCGTAGTAACCGCGGGCAACGCCGGACTGGTTGGTTACCACCACCACCAGCCAACCGGCCTCGTTCAGACGTCGGATCGCCTGAGCGGCGCCGGGGACCAGTTCACACTCCTCCGGTCGGTACAGATACTCCTTCTCCAGATTCAACGTCCCGTCACGGTCAAGAAAGACGGCCCGTCTCATACCCTGCAGCCTGTTTGAATTTGACAATGAAGGCTCCGATCCAGTACAAATGCACATTCTGCCAAGATTGCCCAGCGAGGCCCGAGCCATGATCAAGACCAACAACCTGAAAGTATCCGGTATTACCCCCATCATCGCCCCAGCCGACCTGCGCCAGGTCTTCCCGATGTCCGACACCGCCCGCGAGTTTGTCTCACGCAGCCGGGAACGGATCAAGGAGATCATCCAGCGCCGTGACCGCCGTCTGATGGTGGTGGTAGGTCCCTGTTCGATCCATGACCCTGTCATGGCCCTCGAATATGCCGAACGTTTGAGCGCCCTGTCGCGGCGGGTTGACGATCAACTCCTGCTGGTGATGCGGGTATACTTTGAAAAACCCCGTACCACGGTGGGGTGGAAGGGGTTGATCAACGACCCGGACATGAACCACAGCCACCAGATATCGAAGGGGCTGGGCATCGCCCGCAGCCTGCTCTGCCGGATCACGGACCTGGAGATACCGGTGGCCAACGAGATGCTGGACCCGATTACCCCTGAATACGTGGCCGACCTGATCTCCTGGGGGGCCATCGGCGCCCGCACCACGGAGTCGCAGACACACCGGGAACTGGCCAGCGGACTGTCCTTTCCGATCGGCTTCAAAAACGGCACCGACGGCAACCTCCAGATCGCCATCGACGCCATGATCGCCGCCCGAGCGGCTCACCACTTCCTGGGGATCAACCGCGAGGGACGGGCATCGATCATTGAGACCACCGGCAACCCCGATGTCCATATCGTCCTGCGAGGGGGATCACGCAAACCGAACTACCACCCCGAAGACATCCTCCACACTGAGGAGATGCTCACCAAAAACGGCCTGTTCCCCACCATTATGATCGACTGCAGCCACGGCAATTCAAACAAGGACTACCGTCGTCAACCGGAGGTGCTTGAGGCGGCGATCGATCAGGTCGTGGCGGGCAACCAGTCCATTTCAGGCCTGATGATTGAAAGCTCGCTGAAAGAGGGCAATCAAAAGATCACGACCGACCCGGCTACCCTCACGTACGGCGTTTCCATCACCGATGCCTGCATCAGCTGGGAGGCCACCGAGGAGATACTCCTTACGATGCATCACCGCCTGCAGCGACGTGACTGACGGGGGAAATATTATTCGTAGACCACCTGGAGACCGCGTCCAACCGCCTTGCCCACGGTGTTGCTGAACGTCTCCTCAGCGCCTGTGGCGAGGAGGTCAAGATAATTCACCTTCTTCTTCGGCGGATGGATCACCTCAGGTTCACCACTGATCCCGGCAAGACGGCCTGCCTCATCGATGGCGTCCTGCAGATTACCCAGACGATCCACCAGGTGCAGCGCCTTGGCCTGCTCGCCGGAGAGTATCCGTCCGTCGGCAATCCGACGCACCTCGGCCACCGGCAGCTTGCGTCCCTCGGCGACAGCCCGTACAAATTGCTCGTGGGTGTTGTTGATCACCGACTGAAACATGGCCCGGTCCGCAGCGGTGAGAGGCCTGTCCGGTGAGCCGGCCCCCTTGAAGGCGCCGGTCTTGATGGTGGTGGACGTGATCCCTATCTTGTCCAATAACCCTTCGATATTGGAAAACTTGATCAGCACCCCGATGCTGGCGGTGATGGTGCCGGGATTGGCAAAGATCTCCGTGGCGGGGGCAGCGATATAATAACCGCCTGACGCGGCCAGACTCCCCATGGAGACCACCACCTTCTTCCTGGCGGCCAATCGTTTGACCTCCTCGTAGATCTCCTGGGCCGGCCCCACCACACCGCCGGGGGAATCGATCCGCAGCACCACGGCCTTGACGTTGTCCTTCTTCAGGAAATACCGCAGTTGACGGATCGGCTCACGGGAGTCCACGATCATCCCCTTCACCTCCACCAGGCCCACCCCGGGAGCGTTGTCGGCACGGTCATGTTCACCATACGTAACCGCGAGCCGCACCATGAGCAGACAGCCGACGAGCAGCAGGAAGAGGCCGGCGAACAGCCCGACGATGATCAGCAACATCTTTTTGGCAGACATGACAAAGGCCTCCGCAGGGGGCTTCTTACAAGGAGTAGCACCGGATGCGTCTATTGGTTGTTTCAGACTCCCACGGTAATGACGGCACCCTCTTCAAGGCGCATGGGCTGGCCGGCTCTGTAGAGGCCGTGATCCATACCGGGGACGGCGAACAGGACGCCCAACTGCTCGCGTTGACTATGGGGGTGACCGTCCTGCGGGTGGCCGGCAACTGTGACCACGGTTCCACCGCCCCACGGGAGCTGCTGGTCACTCTGGCCGGGCGACAGGTCCTGATCACCCATGGTGACCGCTACGGCGTCAAGGCCGGGCTCGAACCGCTGATCGCCCATGGCCGGGAGCTCGGGGCAGAGCTGATCCTGTTCGGCCATACCCATCAGGCGTTGACCGAACAGCGGCACGGTATCCATCTCCTCAATCCGGGCACCCTCTGGGGGAGAGCGCCGTTCCTCTCCTACGCCATCCTTGACCTGACGCCCGACGGGATCCTCACCACCATCCATCGGCTAGAGTGAATGCTGTCCCCCATGCCCCTTGTGAATAGCCCGTTCCAACCGGAGCCGTCGCGGCAGGGTCACCAGGAACCCCACCGGCCCTGACAGGACATAGCAGGACATCAGTGCGAAGACCATCACCGCCGGTTCCGTGGCCACAATGATCAGCAGTACCACGGCGAGGACCAGAAAACTAAACGGCTGACGCTTGATTAACTCCGGATCCTTGAAGGAATAGTACTTAACGCTTGAGACCATCAGAAAGGCCAGGAGATAGATCAAGGTCAGTATCGCCAACCGCTTGAAGGAACTGGGCCAGCCGAAATGGTCGAACAACAGGACAGTTGAGGCCACCATGCTGGCTGCGGCCGGTATCGGCAGGCCGACAAACCGCTTGCTCTCCACGGTGGCCACCTGCACGTTGAAACGGGCCAGCCGCAGGGCGCCGCAGACCACAAACAGGAAGGC
This sequence comes from Deltaproteobacteria bacterium, assembly GCA_021778115.1. GTDB lineage: Bacteria > Desulfobacterota > Desulfuromonadia > Geobacterales > Pseudopelobacteraceae > Trichlorobacter. Next base: position 29,635 of record JAJYCS010000009.1, on the reverse strand, counting down.
CGCGAGCCAGCCCAGACGACCGAATGGTTTGAGGGCCCAGGCGTACATCATCAAGCCAGGCGTGACGCCAAAGGCCACCAGGTCCGCCAGGGAATCGAACTCCACCCCGAACTGGCTGGTAGTGCCGGTCAGCCGGGCCACCTTGCCGTCCAACCCGTCACAGATGGCCGATATGAATATCCAGGTGGCGGCAGTGCCGTAATTGCCGTTCAAGGTCGCAATCATACTGTAGAATCCGGCAAACATGCTGCCGGCGGTGATCAGGTTCGGCAACAGATAGATACCACGCCGGATGCTTTCCCGTCTCTCAATCGGCCCTGATATCCGCTGTTCGGCGCTGTCCATCGGCCCCTGTTCCTTATCGGTGCTCACTGCAACCTCGCCATCGCCGTAACCCCCGCAGTGGTGGTCTGTCCAACGGTCACCATCGGTTCAATCCCCTCCGGCAGATACAGATCGACCCGTGAGCCGAATCGGATCATACCGTACCGTGCGCCGCGTTCCAGCCGATCACCCGCATCCACATAGCAGAGAATCCGCCGTGCCACCAGCCCGGCAATCTGGACACAGGCGATCTTAACTCCCCCGTCGATTTTGAGCACCAGGCCACACTGTTCGTTCTCGCAGGAGGCCTTGGGATGGCGGGCATCGTAAAACTTCCCCGCCTTGTAAAAACGTTCTACCACCGTGCCAGCGGCTGGGGCACGGTTGACATGCACGTTGAAGACCGACATGAAGATGCTGATCTTCAGGCACTCCCCCAGATGTTCCTGGGTGGCGGGGCCGACATAGACCACCGTGCCATCGGCAGGCGCAACCAGCAACTGGACGTCAGACGGCGGCTGCCGTTCAGGATTGCGGAAGAACGATATCACAAAAACGGTCAGCAGCAAGGCGATCACTGCGGGGATCGCCAGGGCCAGCGAGCCGGTCAACCAGCTGCCGGCGGCCAGAAACAGAAACAGGCCGGAGCTGTAGGCGATGAACGGGTAGCCTTCAGGGGTTATCAGGGCATTCGATGGGCGCATGGGATACCGGTAACAACAGCGTGCAGGCAGAACGTAGAAAACCCCGCTCCCAGAAAGAGCGGGGTTCGGATGATGCTGACAGGGCGATCAGTTCTTGGTTTTGTCAACGATCTTCTGGATCCAGGGCATCATGCTCCGCAGCCGCTCGCCCACCTGCTCAATCTGATGAGCGGCATTGAGGCTGCGTCGGGCGGTCATCTCGGGGTAGTTCGCCATCCCCTCCTGGATAAAGCGCTTGGCGTACTCGCCGGTCTGGATATTCTTCAGGCACTCCTTCATGGCGGCACGGCTCTGGTCGTTGATCACCCGCGGGCCGGTGACGTATTCGCCGTACTCGGCGTTGTTGGAGATGGAGTAGTTCATGTTGGCGATGCCGCCTTCATAGATCAGGTCCACGATCAGTTTCAGTTCATGCAGGCACTCAAAGTAGGCCATCTCCGGGGCGTAACCGCCCTCCACCAGGGTCTCGAAGCCCGCCTTCACCAGCTCCACCACGCCGCCGCACAGCACCGCCTGCTCGCCGAACAGGTCGGTCTCGGTCTCGTCCTTGAAGGTGGTCTCGATGATGCCGGTGCGGCCGCCGCCGATGGCGTTGGCGTAGGAAAGGGCCACCTCACGGGCCTTGCCCGAGGCATTCTGGAACACCGCAATCAGGTCGGGGATACCGCCACCCCGGACGAATTCGGAGCGGACCGTGTGACCGGGGGCCTTGGGGGCGATCATGATGACATCCAGATCGGCCCGGGGCACGATCTGGTTGTAGTGGATGGCGAAACCGTGGGCAAAGGCCAGGGTGGCCCCCTGCTTCAGCTTCGGTTCAAGTTCGGTGCGGTACAGCTGGGACTGGAATTCGTCCGGGGTCAGGATCATCACCAGATCGGCGTCAACCACCGCCTCGGCCACGGTAGCCACCTTGAGACCGGCGTTCTGCGCCTTGACGGCGGAAGCGGAACCGGCCCGCAGCGCCACGGTCACATCAACGCCGGAATCCTTGAGATTGCAGGCATGGGCATGACCCTGGGAGCCGTAGCCGACGATGGTCACCTTCTTTTCCTTGATCAATGCGGGATCGCAATCCCGGCCGTAATACACATTCATTATGACTGCCTCCTCAGAGTGATAAACCTGCAGGACGCCTGCCTGCAGCGCTGGGCACGATACTACAGGGCGTCGGCCCTGTCAATCGGCCCCTGACCCGCCCTACCCCTTCCATCCTTTGGGGCCGCGTCCGATGGCCACGGCGCCGGTCCGCACCAGCTCCTTCAGCCCCAACGGCCGCAGCAGCTCTAAAATGGCGTCGATCTTGGCCGGGGCGCCGGTGGCCTCGATGGTGTAGGACTTGGGGGTGACATCGATGATCTTGGCCCGGAAGATGTCTACGATCCGCAACACCTCGGCCCGGCTGTCTTCCTCGGCCGTCACCTTGATGATGGCCATCTCCCGCTCGATGGCGCTGCCGTCGCTGAAATCGATCACCTTAATTACATCCACCAGCTTGTTCAACTGCTTGGTGATCTGCTCCAGGACATTCTCGTCCCCCCGGGTGACGATGGTCATCCGTGACAGCCCTTCTTCGTTGGTGGGGGCCACGGTCAGGGATTCGATGTTGAACCCCCGCCCCGAAAACAGGCCGGCAACCCGGGCCAGCACCCCAAACTCGTTTTCCACCAGCACTGCTATGGTATGGCTCGTGTGATGCATCAGCTCATCTCCTCCGCTGTTCTCCCTAGGCATTCAGAACCATCTCATTCAAGGAGGCGCCGGCCGGCACCATCGGCAACACCTTCTCCTCCCGGGCGATCTTGAACTCCATCACCACCGGCCCGTTATGAGCCAGTGCAGCCTTAACAACCTGCTCCACCTCTGCCGGCTTATCCGTCCGCAACCCCTTGGCGCCGTAGGCCTCGGCCAGCTTGACGAAATCGATCGGCAGCTCCAGACAGGTCTGGGAGTAGCGCTTGTCAAAGAACAGCTCCTGCCACTGCCGCACCATCCCCAGGAAGTTGTTGTTCAGGATCGCGATCTTCACCGGCAGCCGGTTTTGGACCATGGTGGCCAGCTCCTGGATATTCATCTGCACCCCGCCGTCGCCGCAGACGCAGAGCACCTGGCGTTTGGGGAAGGCGGCCTGGGCCCCCATGGCGGAGGGGAGACCGAAGCCCATGGTGCCGAGCCCTCCTGAGGTAAGCAGCGTCCGCGGCTGCTGAAACCCGAAGAACTGAGCCACCCACATCTGATGCTGCCCCACATCGGTGGCCATGATGGCATCGTCGTTCGACAGCTCCCGCAACTTCTGGATCACATACTGGGGCTTGATGACACTGGTGCTCTGCTTGTAGGCGATCGGATGCTTCTCCTTCCAGCCGCTGATATCCTCATGCCAGGCGGTCAGGTTTTTCAGCAGCTCGGCCAGGCCATCGGCCTGACTATCCAGCTCTACCAGCATCTTGGCCAGCACATCCTGCAGATCCCCCACAATCGGCAGATCAACCCGTACATTTTTACGGATCGAGGTTGGATCGACATCCACATGGATGATCTTGGCGTGGGGGGCGAAGGTGGCGATCTTACCGGTCACCCGGTCATCAAAACGGGCACCCACCGCCAGAATCAGGTCAGAGTTGGTCATGGCCATGTTGGCGGCATAGGCGCCGTGCATCCCCAGCATCTTCAGGGCCAGCGGATCGTTCTCCGGAAAGGAGCCCAGCCCCATCAGGGTGGTGGTGACCGGAAATTGCAACCTGCGGGCCAGGGCCGTTAGATCGGCAGCCGCATTGGCCAGGATCACCCCGCCTCCGACATAGATGACCGGCCGCCGGGCGGCCAGCATCATCTGGATCGCCTTCTCCACCTGCCGGGGATGGCCTTCCAAATTCGGCTTGTAGCCACGGATATCCACCTGCTCCGGCCACTTGAACTCGGCCTGGGCGATCTGGACATCCTTGGGGAAGTCTATCAGCACCGGGCCGGGTCGACCGGAACGGGCGATATAAAATGCCTTGCGGACGATGGCCGGGATATCCTTGGGGTTACGGATCAGGAAGCTGTGTTTGGTGATCGGCCGGGTGATGCCGATCATATCCACCTCCTGAAAGGCGTCGTTGCCGATCAGCGGGATGGGAACCTGGCCGGAGATGATCACCATCGGGATCGAATCCATGTAGGCGGTGGCGATGCCGGTGACGGTGTTGGTGGCGCCGGGGCCGGAGGTGGCGATGGCCACCCCCACCTTGCCGGTGGCCCGGGCATAGCCGTCCGCCGCATGGGTGCCCCCCTGCTCGTGGCGGGGCAGGATGTGGCGGATATCCCGCACATTCATCAGTTCGTCATACAGATTGATCACGGTGCCACCGGGATAACCGAACACCAGATCCACCCCCTCGCGCTTCAGGGATTCGAGGAGGATACGCGCGCCATTCATTTTCATATACAGACCTCAGTTCAGAAATTGTTGGGATTACCGGTCAGGATATTGACAACCGTAAACCACACCGCGCCGTTTGCATCAACCAGTTTACGCTGCTGGCTCAGGTTGTCGAAATAAACCTTGTAGCAGGCGCTGGGGGCGAAGTTGGCGTTCCAGTTAGTGAGGCAAAGTTGACCTTCGGGGGTGATGTTCCAGTTGCCCCGGTTCTTGTCACCGTAGGCGCCTTTGCCCACCACCACGCCGGTACGATCAAAGTAGTAAGTCGTGCCGTCGGCGGAGGTAACGGTGTTGCCAACAAAGATATCCTTCACCTCTTTCGCCGACAGCAACATCGAGCTTGCGTCACGCATGGCCGATTCGTCACTGGAGCAACCGGCTACAGCGGCAGCCAGGAAGATGGCGACTGACAGGACGAGCAGCTTTTTCATGGCGTAATACCTCCGTCGTGTGGATTAGTCCGCAGTTGTCACTGCACCGGTATAGGCAGATGTTACCACCTTTGCGTACCGTGCCAACCAGCCGGTCTTGATTTTTGGTTCAGGTGCCCGCCAGTCAGCCTTACGGGCGGCCAGCGTGGCCTCATCCACCTGCAGGTCCAGCCTGCGGCTGGGGATATCCAGCAGGATCCGGTCACCATCCTGCACCAGGGCGATCGGTCCGCCCTCCGCCGCCTCCGGCGAGATATGGCCGATGCAGGGGCCACGGGTGCCGCCGGAGAACCGGCCGTCGGTGATCAGCGCCACCGAATCGCCAAGGCCCAGCCCCATGATGGCGGCGGTGGGGGCCAGCATCTCCCGCATGCCGGGGCCGCCCTTGGGACCCTCGTAACGGATCACCACCACATCGCCCGATTTCACCTTGCCCTCCATCAGGGCGGCCATGGCCAGTTCTTCCGAATCGAAACAGCGAGCCGTCCCCTCAAACCGCATCATCGCATCCGAGACACCAGACTGCTTGACCACCGCCCCTTTGGGGGCGATGGAGCCGAACAACACCGCGATTCCCCCCTCTTTCTTGACCGGGTTGGCAAGCGGACGGATTACCGTTTCGTCGATATTCTCCACGCTGGCAGCCAACTGACGGGTGGTGATACCCAGCACCGTCGGGTTATCCTTGATCCTGTCGCCCAACTGCTTGAGCACCCCGGCCACACCGCCGGCCACATCCAGATCCTCCATAAAATGAGGCCCAGCAGGGTTCATGGAGGCCAGCTGCGGTGTCTCCTTGGCCAAGGCATCAAAGGTCTCCAGCGGCAGTTCCACGCCGGCCTCGCGGGCGATGGCCAACAGGTGCAACACGGTATTGGAGGAACCACCCAGGGCCAGGTCTACGCGAATAGCGTTCTCAAAGGCAGCCCTGGTCAAGATGTCCCGCGGTTTGACATCCTGCTGCACCAGCTCCACGATCTTCTCGCCGGAGGCGAAGGCGATCCGGCGTTTCAAGGCCGATATGGCCAGGGCGGTGCCACAGCGGGGCAGGCTCATCCCCATGGTTTCCGTGAGAATCGCCATGGTGTTGGCGGTAAACAGCCCCTGGCAGGAACCCATGCCGGGGCAGGCGTTGTCTTCGCAGACCTGCAGCTCCTTGGCGTCGATCACCCCGGCCTTGTACCGGGCCATCGCCTCGAAGGTATCGGTGACAAAGGAGTACTTGCGCCCCTCGCTGCCCCGCCCGCTCATCATCGGACCGGCGGTCACGATGATGCAGGGGATGTTCAACCGGGCAGCCGCCATCAGCATGCCGGGGGTGATCTTGTCGCAGTTGGTGAGCAGCACCAGACCGTCCAGACGATGGGCCTCGGCCACCGATTCCACCATGTCGGCGATCAGTTCACGGGTCGGCAGGGAGTAATGCATCCCCTTGTGCCCCATGGCAATGCCGTCGCAGACCCCGGGGATCCCGAAGAAGAAGGCCTGACCGCCGCCGGAGTGGATCCCCTTCTCGATGAACCGCTCCAGGTCACGCATCCCGGAATGACCGGGGATCAGATCGGTAAAACTGGTAGCCACCCCGATAAACGGCCGCTCGAAGGCGCCATCGTCGAGACCGGTGGCCTTTAACAGGGCCCGGTGCGGTGTCCGCTCCAGCCCCTTTTTGATCATGTCGCTCCGCATGACAGGTACCCCTGACCATCAAAAGTAAGTTTGTCGCTGTCAAATCAAGCGGATGCCAGCAGCAAACGGAAAGATTATCTATAATACAACCGAGATAACGGTGTCAACCGCGATACCTCCCCTGCTACGGCCCGTTCGGACACCGGCCGGGAAAGCTGAAGAACCGTCTCCCACCCCCTTTTTCGGCGCTTCGCTTGAAGCAACCGTTCTTTACAGGTATACTCCAGCCGTGTCTCACACTCCCCTGTGGTACAAAGGCGCAGCCATGCTCCCAGCCCAGCCGTCACAGACCTCCTGCCCTCCCCCCACCGTCGCCGATCTGCAGCGTTCGTTCCTCTATCACCTGCACCACACGCTGGTCAAAGACAAGTACTCCGCCACCGGACCCGATCGCTATCTGGCACTGGCCTATGCCGTCCGGGACCTGCTGGCCGAACGGTGGCTGGACACCCAGCAATCCTACTACCTGAACGACGCCAAACGGGTCTACTACCTCTCAATGGAGTTTCTGATGGGGAGGACCTTGAGCAACGCCCTGATCAATCTGGATCTGCTGGAGCAGTGGGACACCGCCCTCAAGGAGCTGGGGCTGAACATCGAGGAGCTGCAGGAGATGGAGTGGGATGCCGGTCTCGGCAACGGCGGTCTGGGACGGCTGGCGGCCTGTTTCCTAGACTCCATGGCCACCATGCAACTGCCGGCCTACGGCTACGGCATCCGCTACGAGTACGGCATGTTCTACCAGAAAGTGATTGATGGCAGCCAGGTAGAGGTGCCGGACAACTGGTTGCGCTATCCAAACCCCTGGGAGTTTGACCGCCAGGAGCACCTGCACCCGGTCCGATTCGGCGGCCGGGTGGTGGATTTTACCGACCGGGACGGCAGCAACCGCCATTCCTGGGTGGAGTACGACGAGGTCATGGCCCTGGCCTACGACTTCCCGATCCCCGGTTACCGGAACGACACGGTGAACACCATGCGGCTCTGGAGCGCCAAATCAAGCCGTGAATTCGACCTGCGCTACTTTAACGAGGGCAACTACATCGGTTCCGTTGAATCGAAGATGAAGACCGAGAATATCTCCAAGGTGCTCTACCCGGCCGACCATGTGGCGGAGGGGAAGGAGCTGCGCCTGCGGCAGGAGTACTTCCTGGCCTCCGCCACCATGCAGGATATCTTCTACCGTTTTGCCAAGAAACATGACGACCTGAACCGGCTGCCGGACAAGGTGGCGATCCAGCTGAACGACACCCATCCGGTGCTGGCGGTGCCGGAACTGATGCGCATCCTGATCGACGAGAAGCGCCTGGCCTGGGAGGAAGCCTGGCGGATCACCACCAATACCTTCGCCTACACCAACCACACCATCCTGCAGGAGGCCCTGGAAACCTGGCCGGTACCGATGCTGGAACGGCTTCTGCCCCGCCACCTGATGCTGATCTATGAGATCAACACCCGCCTGATGACCGAGGTCGCCAGCCGTTTCCCCCACGACGCGGAGCGGATGCGGCGGATGTCGCTGATAGACGAATCCGGCGAGAAGCGGGTCCGGATGGCCCATCTGGCCATCGTGGCCAGCCACTCGGTGAACGGCGTCTCGGCCCTGCACAGCGAGATCCTGCAAGAGGAACTGTTCCGGGATTTCTACGAGCTGTGGCCGGAACGGTTCAACAACAAGACCAACGGCATCACCCAGCGCCGCTGGTTGCGTCGCTGCAACCCCTGGCTATCCGACCTGATCAGCGAGGCGATCGGCGACGGCTGGACCCGCAACCTGGATGAGCTGCGCAAACTGACCCCGCTGGCGGAGGACAACGAGTTCCGACAGCGCTGGATGGCGATCAAACGGCGCAACAAACAGCGCCTGGCCGACTACATCTACCGGCACAACTGCATCCAGATGGCCCCTGATTCGTTGTTCGACTGCCAGACCAAACGGATTCACGAGTACAAGCGGCAACTGCTCAATATCCTGCAGGTCATCGCCCAGTACAACCGGCTGAAAGAGTATCCCGGCCTGGGGCTGCCGCCCCGCACCGTGCTGTTCAGCGGCAAGGCGGCCCCCTCCTACGCCAGCGCCAAGCTGATCATCCGCCTGATCAACGGGGTGGCCAACGTGCTCAACAACGACCCGGCCACCAACCAGCAGCTGAAGGTGGCCTTCCTGGCCAACTACAGCGTCTCCCTGGCCGAACTGATCTTCCCGGCCGCCGACCTGTCGGAACAGATATCCACCGCCGGCACCGAGGCCTCCGGCACCGGCAACATGAAATACGCCCTGAACGGGGCACTTACCATCGGCACCCTGGATGGCGCCAATATCGAGATCATGGAGGAGGTGGGACGGGACAACATCTTCATCTTCGGCCTCGATGCCCTGGGCGCCGCCAGGCTCCGCAGCGAGGGGTACCGTCCCCTCGATTACTACTACCGCCTGCCGGAACTGAAACAGGTCTTGGATCAGATCAGCTCCGGCATGTTCTCGCCCGGTGATCCGGGGCTGTTCCGCCCCCTGGTGGATCAGCTGCTGAACTCCGATTATTACCTGCTGCTGGCCGACTTTGACGCCTACCTGGACGCCCAGGCGGAGGTGGACCGGTTGTATATGAATCCGGATCAGTGGGCCCGCCGCTCCATCCTCAACACCGCCGGCATGGGCAAGTTCTCCAGCGACCGCACCATTGCCGAATACGCCAGCGAGATCTGGCGGATCGAACCGCAGGAGATAAAACGGCACGGGGTATTCCACTGGTGAGCCGCCGCAGCGCCCCTCTGTTTGAGGCAACCGGGGAGACGGTACCGGCCGCCCGCACCGCCCCCCTTGCCGAGCGGATGCGACCACGCAGCCTTGCGGAATTCTGCGGTCAGGGGCACCTTGTGGGGCCGGGCAAGGCGCTCCGTGCCATGATCGAGGCCGACCGGGTCCCCTCGCTCATCTTCTGGGGACCGCCCGGTTGCGGCAAGACCACCCTGGCCCATATTCTGGCCCAGGAGACCAAGGCCCATTTCGTCTTTTTTTCAGCCATCATGGCCGGGGTCAAAGAGGTGCGGGAGATCTTCAAGGAGGCCGAAGAGACGGCCCGGGCAGGCCACCGCACCATCCTGTTCGTGGATGAGATCCACCGATTCAACAAGGCCCAGCAGGACGCCTTCCTGCCGGCGGTGGAAAAGGGGCTGGTGACCATCATCGGCGCCACCACCGAAAACCCCTCCTTCGAGGTAATCGCCCCGCTGCTCTCCCGCTGCCGGGTGTTGCGGCTGCAGCAGTTGCAACCGGACGAGCTCGCAGCCCTTATCAGGCGTGCGCTGGCGGATCGTGAACAGGGTCTGGGGGACCTCGAGCTGACCATCAGCGAAGAGGCCCTGGCCTTTCTGGCCGAGGCGGCCCAGGGAGATGGCCGCAAGGCGCTCAACACCCTGGAAGTGGCCGCAGGGCTGACGACCGAGCGCCAGATCACCCTGGAGACCATGCAGGAGGCGCTACAGCAAAAGGCGCTCTTATACGACAAGGGTGGCGATGAGCACTACAACGTCATCTCGGCCTTCATCAAATCCATGCGTGGCAGTGATCCTGATGCTGCACTGTACTGGCTGGCCCGGATGTTGGAAGCAGGCGAGGACCCGCTGTTCATCCTGCGCCGGATGATCATCCTGGCCTCGGAGGATATCGGCAACGCCGACCCCCGCGCCCTGCAGATGGCGGTTGCGGCCCTGCAGGCCTTCCAGATGGTGGGGATGCCGGAGGGCCGTATCATCCTGGGGCAGGCGGTCACCTACCTGGCCACGGCGCCTAAGTCAAACGCCTCCTATATCGGCATTGATGCAGCCCTGTCAGAAGTACGCAAATCAGGCGCACTGGAGGTGCCGCTGCCTATCCGCAACGCCCCTACTAAGTTGATGAAGGAACTGGGCTACCACCAGGGCTACCGGTACGCCCACGACTTCGAGGGAGGCTATGTACAGCAGCAATACCTCCCCGACCTGCTGAAGGGCAAAAAGTTCTACCAGCCCACGGGGCACGGGTATGAAAAAAACATTATCGAGCGCATGGAATGGTTGAAAAAGCAGGGGAAAAAGGCGGGGGACACATGAAAGAGATGAAGGCATATCTAAACGACCAAGTACCGTACATGGCCCGTCGCCTGACCGGCAACGAGCAACAGCCGGTATTACTGGGCACGGATGGCGATGATCTGGTGGTACTGACAAAATAAAACGGGGCCCCTTCTTCACTATGGTGACTGCTCGATTTCATAAGAAACATCGCGGTGCTTAACATGAACAAGCCCCCTTTTGGACTTCACACGTCACGACTGATCGCCATCATCCTGACGGCCTGCCTAACGCTTTCCGGCTGCACCGGGGGGATGCTGGAGGCCATCAAGATCAGCTCCATGGCCCAGAAGAAACAGCACCACGCCATCATCAGGACTCTGCAACCGCAGCTTGATCACAGCGTCTCCCTCTCGGCGTTTGATCTGTTCATCCTGAGCGGCGCCTACTACGAAGTCCGCGACTATCAACGCTGCCTGAACACGGTCCAACTACTGCAAAAGCAGATTAACCAGGGGGAGACGAGCTTTTTCGGGGGAAATCTGCTCCCCTATCCCCAGATCATGCGGGGATACGTTGCGCTCGATCAAGGCGCTTACGACCAGGCGGTCCAATCTGCAACCGAGGCATACCGCCTGATCGACACCCCGGCCGGACGCAGCAACGGCTGGTTCCGCTCGCAACTGATCCAGATTACGGAGATAGCCGGTGTCGCCCAGGCGTTGCAGGGCAACCGGTCTGAAGCGCTGAACTGGCTCAGCACGCTGCAGCGGCTGCCGGTCGGTTCCTCCGAGATCATGGGACCGGAGAAGTATGTCGCCATCGCCAGAATCAATATGGCACTGAAGAACTACGCCCAGGCGCTGGCGGCCCTCCAAAATCCGCAGGCAAAGGTCACTGGACTCATCACCTCCCTCTACGACCAGACCTATCAGGAACTCCCCCGGTTCTTTATGGAAACCAAGGCGCTGTTTGAAACCGGAGCGCTGCAGCAGGCCAAACAGGGCTATGACCAGCTGTTACAGCACCCCCGCATCAAAGAGATTGGCGGCATATACTGGCAGGTGCTGCTGGACCGGGCCAGAATAGCCAGCAGGGAGGGTGACGACACCCAGGCGGAACGACTGCTGAAGGAGGCGGTAGCGGTCGTCGAGGAGCAGCGCTCCTCAATCGCCTCGGAAGCGGGCAGAATAGGCTTTGTTGGGGACAAGCAGGCCATCTATCAGGAGCTGGTGCGTCTGCTGATGGCCTCCAACAAGGTCGGGCAGGCGTTTGAATATGCGGAACGGGCCAAGAGCAGGGCCTTGGTTGACCTGCTCGCCTCAGCCGGCAGCATCACCATCAAGACGGCCAACGCGGGACCGGCCCACGCGACGTTCAGCACCATGGCCCAGGCTGAGCGGAATATGACCATCATCCCCGATACCGGCACCACCACGCCACCACCCGCCACCAGAGGCCTCGTCGTGGCCCTGAAGCAGCAGCTCACCCGTGAAGCGCCCGAGTTCGCCTCGCTGGTCTCCGTCACTGACACCACGCTGCAGGAGATACAGCGCACCCTGGCCAGCGACGAGACGCTGCTGGAGTACTACGGTTCAGGCCGGCACTGGTACGTCTTCGTCGTCACTCCCACCACAGTCCGCGGGAGGAGCATCCAGCTGGACAACCTCGACGCCAGGATACAGGGCTTCCGGGAACAGCTCGCCGATCCCCGTACAACCGGCTACCTGCAACCGTCGAGGGAGCTCTATACCCGCCTGATCGCGCCGGTTGCCGACATGCTCACCGCCAAGGTGGTGATTGTCCCCCACGGCCTGCTCCATTACCTCCCCTTCAATGCGCTGCAGGCCGCCGATGGTTCCTGGTTCATCGACCGGCATACCCTGCGGATACTGCCCGCAGCCGGGATCACGAAATATCTGCACCCGGCGCGGGGGCCCTGGCCCATACCGGCCCTGATCCTCGGCAACCCTGAGCAGGGGGACCACCGCCTATCCCTGCAGCATGCAGAAGAAGAGGCCCGGGCCCTGGCGGAAATCCTGCCAGGGTCAACGATGCTGTTGGGCGCTCAGGCGACGATCGCCTCCATCATCAATAATGAAGGGTTGTTCAGGCGCCTGCATATAGCGGCCCATGGGCTGTTTGATCCCCTGAAGCCTCTGGATTCGGCGCTACTCTTGGCGCCGACCCCTGGCAACGATGGTCTGCTCCGCGCCGCCGACCTGTACCGGCTGCATCTGAACGCCGATATGGTGACCTTAAGCGCCTGTGATACCGCACTCAGTACGGTGGCGAATGGGGATGATCTGCTGGGATTTACCCGCGGCTTCCTGTATGCTGGCGCCCGCAGCATCGTTGCCAGCCTCTGGAAGGTCGATGATCTGGCAACCCGGGATATGATGGTGGCCTTGTATCAAAACCTCTCCCGGATGGACAAGGCCCAGGCCCTGGCCCAGGCGCAGCGTATGATCATGAAAAAATACCCCCACCCGTTCTACTGGGCGGCCTTCCAGCTGACCGGCGCGGCGGATTAAAAGCACGAAACAGAACCGGAGGTCAGCATGTCCAAGCGGATGAAGATCTGCATCAACACCGGCGGCGGTGATGCCCCCGGCTTAAACGCGGTGATCGAGGCGGTCACCATGGCCGCCTACAACCGCCAGTGGGAGGTCTACGGTATCAAATCCGGTTATGCCGGGCTGTTGAACACCGATGAGATCATCCACCTCACCCCGGACAAGGTGGACGGTATTGCCAGCGTGGGCGGCACCATCCTGGGTACCACCAACAAGGGCAACCCCTTCATGATGCAGGTCTGTAATGCTGCTGGCGAGTGTGAGCAGCGTGATCTGTCGGACAAGGTCATGGACAACTTCCGCCGCCTGCGCTTCGACGCCCTGGTGGCGGTGGGGGGGGACGGCAGCCTGGAGATCGCCCACCGCTTCGCCGAAAAGGGAATGCCGGTGGTGGGGGTGCCCAAGACCATTGACAACGACATGGGCGGCACCGTGATTACCTTTGGTTTCGATACGGCGGTCAACATCGCCACCGAAGCGATCGACCGGCTGCACTCCACGGCCAAGTCCCACGATCGGGTAATGGTGGTGGAGGTAATGGGCCGTAATGCCGGGTTCATCGCCTTGAACAGCGGCATCTCCGGCAATGCCGATGTGATCCTGATCCCGGAGATCCCCTTTGATCTTGAAAAGATCTGCGACAAACTGATGGAAAACGAGCTGAATGGCCGCAAGTACGCCATTGTGGTGGTGGCCGAAGGGGCCATACCCAAGGGGGGCGACGTGATCATCAAGGGGGAGGCGGTAGACGGCCGCCAGCATGTGGTGCTGGGCGGCATTGCCGAGTATGTGGCCAAGGAGATTAACCAGCGCACCGGCAAGGACACCCGCTCGCTGGTGCTGGGGCATCTGCAGCGGGGCGGCTCCCCCACCACCTTCGACCGCCTGCTGTCACTGCGTTTCGGCGCAGCCGCGGTGCGGGCGATTGAAATGGGCACCTTCGACCATATGGTGGCACTCAAATCGCCCGATATCGCCCTGGTGCCGCTGGGTGAGGCCCTGGGGATCAAGAAACGGGTGGACATCAACGGCGATACGGTGCTGACAGCCAGGGATATCGGGATCTGCTTTGGGGATTGAACAACTAATCCCACTTTGAATCGTACTTTATTTATGTTTAGCCATTTTAATAGCAATAATTATCGACATACAACGGTAAACATGCTATTAAAATAACTATCTATGAATGTCACTATTGAACTCTATATCGACTATCGCTGGCAAACGGCGGGCCGCTTTTCACCCGACAAAAGCGCCCTGGGGTTGGGCATTGCCGGAAGCGGCGTATTTGAATACGACATTGACTACGCGGTAGACCGACTGGACAACCCACCCCAATGGCGTACCGGACTTAATTACCCGGTTTCTTTCGAACTATTCAGAAGTGATCGTTGGCCGGCATTTTTACTTGATATCATGCCGTCCGGCGCAGGCCGCAGGGTCTGGCTACGGCGTCTGGAACGCCAAGATAACGCCGACGCCGATTGGGAGCTGCTCTGTAGGGGAAGCGGCAACCCTCCCGGTAATATACGTATTGCAGAGGCGGTAATCCCGCTGGCTGGGCAGCGGCATCCCGGTTTCAGCCGGGACGAGATTGTCGCCCGACATGCCGATTTCATTGAATATGCCGAGCAAAGGGGAGCAGTGGTAACCGGCGCAACCGATGTGCAGGGAGATGCCCCCAAGTTTCTGGTCTGTCGTGACCGCAATCAGCGCTGGCACCCGGACGGAAGCCTGCCGGATAACGAGTTGCTGGACTGTTGGCTGATAAAATTTCCTCGCGGCAGGAGCGATGCCGACCGGACCGTGTTGCGCAACGAGGCCCCCTACCTTGAGGTAGCTCGTCGTTTTGGCCTGCGGGTTGCTCAACCGCTTGAGTTCTGCAACGACACCCTGTTCATCCCCCGTTTTGACCGTACCGTTACCGATGCCGGAGTGCAGCGACACGGCTTTGAAAGCCTTTCATCAGCCTCAGGAGTTGCCGAGTTCGGTAAACGGGGAGACCACGGTCTCTTTTGCGCAACCATTGCCCGCCACGCCAGTCAGCCACAGACTGAAATCACCGAATATCTCCGCCGCGACATACTCAACTGCGCCCTGCGCAATACCGACAACCACGGGCGTAACACTGCGCTATTCAAGCTGGCTGACGGCAGGGTACAACTCACCCCATTATATGATTTTGCGCCAATGTTTCTTGACCCGGAGGGGATACCGCGAAACTCCCGCTGGGACAACAAGCTTGAAGCAACCATTGGACGTCCCGACTGGGACGCTATCATCGTCTCACTGGCCGAATATGCTGATGTAGAGGTACTCCGCAGCACGTTACGCCGCGATGCGGATGCAATTGCCCGTTTGCCTGAAACCATGCTGACCTGTGGTGTGGAAGATGCCGTCATTGAGAGACTAACCCAGCGTTGCGATGAAATTGCCGCTGATCTGCGGGCCGTAAGGGGATAGCCATGCCGCCCAGGCGTACCAACAGGACACCGGAAGTGATCCGCGCTGAAAAAGAGGCGCTCTATGCCGATCTTGCAGCCGCCCGCCTGACGCTGGGACAGGCCACACGCCGTATGCGGCGTATTGTTGGCATGAACCAGAAGGAATACGCGGAAAAGGTACTCAAGATATACCCCAGGGTGTTGATGGAGATTGAACGAGACCGGGGCAATCCCACCCTGGAGACACTGGATAAAATCGCTGCACCGTTCGGTCTGACCATCGGTTTTGTGACAAGACAACGAACCGCTGCCATTAAACAGCACTGACCTTTTGCTCCGGTAAAGAGAATCAACGCAACCTGCTTGCATGGCACGACATTATCACTTGCATCAAACGTCCCTATCGACATGAGGAGAACGCCATGAAACGACTGGCCATCCTGACCAGCGGCGGCGACTGTTCCGGCATGAACGCCACCATCCGCGCCGCAGCCCGCACTGCGATCTCAAAAAACGTTGAGATGATCGGCTACCGCAAGGGGTACGCCGGTCTGATCCGGAACGACTTCATTACCCTGGATACCCTGGCGGTGGCGGGGACCCTACAGCGGGGCGGCACCTTCCTCCAATCGGCCCGCAGTCAGGAGTTCCGCACCGAGGAGGGACGCCGCAAGGCCCTGGATAACCTGCAGCGGGAAGGGGTGGAGGGGCTGATCGTGGTGGGGGGCGACGGTTCCCTGAACGGCGCCCTGGCCCTGGCCCGGCTGGGTTTCCCGGTGATCGGCATCCCGGCCAGCATCGACAACGACATCCCGTTTACCGACATGGCGCTGGGGGTTGACACTGCCCTCAACAACATCATCTACGCCGTGGACTGCATCAAGGACACCGCCTCCTCCCACGACCGGGCCTTCATCGTTGAGGTGATGGGGCGCGGCTCCGGTTATCTGGCCTCCACCGCGGCCGTTGCCACCGGCGCCGAGTTTGCCATTGTGCCGGAGGTGGAGTTCGATCTGGCGGAGATGTGCGGGCAACTGCGCCAGCGACACCAGGAAGGGCGCAGCAATGCCCTGATCATCATGGCCGAGGGGGCCGGTCAGGCCCATGAACTGGCCGGCGCCATCAAGGACGCCATCGGCTTCGAGGTGCGGGTGACGGTGCTGGGACACTATCAACGGGGCGGTTCCCCCACGGTATTCGACCGCCTGCTGGGGAGTCGTTTCGGCAAGAAGGCGGTGGAACTGCTGCTGGAGGGAAACACGGGGGTGATGGTGGGGCTCGCCTGCCATGCCCTGGTGGCCACCCTGCTGGAGGAGGTGGTCCGGGGTGAGAAACGCCCCCAGGACGAGATCCTGAAGATGGCCGAGGTGTTGGGGATCTGACCATGAAGCGAACCACACGGCTGTTCAGAAATCGGGCCGTCAAGACCGGCCTCCCCCCCGGCGCCCTGGTGCATATCGGCGAGACCCCGCCGGCAGGGACCGGGATCACCCTGCTCCGGTTCGACGAAGGGTCGTTTCAGGAGACCCGCCTCCCACCGCAGCCTGATTGCGCCACCCTTGCGGAGGGCAGCGGCGTTACCTGGATCAACGTGGAAGGCCTCCATGACGTTGAGGCGATCCGCACCGTTGGCGAGTGCCGCCACCTGCACCCCCTGGTGCTGGAGGATATCGTCAGCACCGTACAGCGGCCGAAGGTGGAGGATTACGGGGAGTACCTGTTTCTGGTGATGCGGCTGCTGCGGCCACAGCCGGAAAACGATTTCTCTTCGGAGCAGTTCAGCCTGGTGTTGGGCCGCACCTGGCTCCTGACCTTCCAGGAGGGCTTGAGCGGCGACGCCTTCAGCACCATCCGGGACCGGCTGCGACACGGCACGGGGCGCCTGCGGTCACAGGGGGCCGACTACCTGGCCTACGGGCTGCTGGACGCCATTGTCGACCACTACTTCACCGTACTGGAGGGGTTTGGCGAACGGCTGCTCGACCTTGAAGAAGTGGTGGCGCTCCACCCTACCCCGCAGGTACTGGTGCAGCTGAACGAACTGAAGAAGGAGGTCATCTACCTGCGCAAGTCGGTATGGCCGCTGCGGGAGGTGCTCTCCTTCCTGGAGCGGGGGGACAACGACCTAATCACCGCCCCGACCCGGGTCTACCTGCGGGATGTCTACGATCACACCATCCAGGCCATCGATACGATCGAGACCTACCGCGACCTTTTGTCGGGCATGCTCGATCTGTACCTATCCAGCATCAGCAACCGGACCAACGAGATCATGAAGTTTCTCACCCTGGTCGGCACGGTCTTTCTACCGCTCACCTTCATCGTCGGCCTGTACGGTATGAACTTCAAGGATATGCCGGAACTGCAGTGGCAGCATGGCTATCTGTACGTCTGGCTGGTGATGATCGCCCTCGCCCTGGGGATGGTCGCCTATTTCCGCCGCAAACGCTGGCTGTAGAGCCCCCTATGCCGACAGCCCCCCTCCCCCACCGCATCGCCCGAATCCTCGCCGAACAGGAGCTCTGCCGGCCCGGCGACACCCTGATCGTTGCCGTCTCCGGCGGTGCCGACTCCGTGGCCCTGCTGGACCTGCTGGCAACGGCGCCCCACCTGGAGCTGCGGCTGGTCGTTGCCCACCTGAACCACCTCCTGCGAGGACGGGAGAGCGATGAAGACGAGCGGTTCGTCAGGACACTGGCCGAGCGTTACGGTCTGCCCTGCCTGGTCCGCCGCCTGGATGTGCGGGCTTTTGCCCGTCAGCGGGCCCTTTCGCTAGAAGAGGCGGGACGCCAGGCCCGCTACGCCTACTTTGAAGAGCTTCAGCGCCAGTATGGCGCCGCGGCGGTGGCGGTGGCCCACCATGCCGACGACCAGGCCGAGACCCTGCTGCTCCGGCTTCTGCGGGGCGCCGGGACGACAGGCCTCTCCGCCATGCCCCCCAGCAACGGCAGGGGGATCATCCGTCCGCTGCTGGCCCTGACGCGGGATACCTTGCGGGCGCACCTGGCCGACCGGTGTCTTCCGTTCCGTGAAGATGCCAGCAACCAGGACCGTTCCTTCCTCCGCAACCGGATTCGCCATGAGCTCCTGCCGCTCCTTGCCACCTATAACCCGGCCATTGCCACGCGTCTGGCAGCGACTGCCGACCTTCTGGGGGAAGAGGCACAGCTGCTGGGGCAGATCACCCATACCGCCTGGCTACAGCTGGCAACCGCCGGTGACGGCTGGGTCGCCCTGTCAAAGGCCCCCTTGCAGGGACAAACGCCGGCATTGCGGCTGCGCCTGTATCGGCATGCCCTTACGGCCATCTGCGGCGACCTCCGCCGGTTTGAGCGGGCCCATTACCTGTCGGTTGACCGCCTACTGCTTCGAGAACAGACCGGCAACCGGGCAAACCTTCCCCGGGGAGTGATCGCATTTTTAACCGACGACCGCCTCTGCCTGAGCCGTCGGGAACTGCTCACCCCCCGCCATCCCCGCGCCCTGACCATCAACGGCCCAGGCTGCTTCGATCTGGGCAACGGCCTGCAGGTGGCGGTTGAGGAGACGGCGCCCCCCGTCTCGTGGCATCAGCTGCCGCCCCAGGTCTGCTATATCGACCCCCGCCAGGCCCCCTTCCCCT
Source organism: Deltaproteobacteria bacterium (assembly GCA_021778115.1). Classification (GTDB taxonomy): domain Bacteria; phylum Desulfobacterota; class Desulfuromonadia; order Geobacterales; family Pseudopelobacteraceae; genus Trichlorobacter. Next base: position 10,371 of record JAJYCS010000009.1, on the reverse strand, counting down.
GGCAGTTGCGTCCAGCCCAACCTGCCGACCGGATTGCGCCACTCGGTATGACCGGCAGTCAGACGGTGCGGGATATCCTGGTTGACGCCAAACTGCCACGCCATCTGCGTCCCTATCTGCCATTGCTGGTACAGCAGGATTGCCCTCTCTGGCTGCCGCTGCTGCGCCGTTCACGCCACGCGCTGCTCGATGCCGGCGCCGGACGATGCATCCGCGTTACCCTGCTTGGCGCTGACCGCCTCCCCTGCGCCTGATCAGGCACGGTATACAACAGCGCAAAACCCTTGTCGCAACTGCCCAAGGTATGTTACTTTTTCTTACTTTCAACCGACTTACTCATCACCACGATACGCGCATCGGAGGCATCCCCTTGAACCAGTTTTACAAAAATCTGGCCCTCTGGCTGGTCATCAGCCTGATGATGATCCTGCTGTTTAACATGTTCCAGAAGCCCCACCAGACCGAGGACAAGCTCAGTTTCAGCGAGTTCATGTCCCTGGTGGAGGACGGCAAGGTTACCTCAGTCACCCTGCAGGGGAACGATGTCACCGGCACCTACACCGCTACCGACGGCAAGCAGCACACCTACCGTTCCTACAAGCCGACCTTTGACGCAGACCTGACCCAGAAACTCCTGGATAAAAAGGTCACGATCCAGGCAAAGCCCGAGGAAGAACACTTTTCCTGGTTCTCCCTGTTCATCTCCTGGTTCCCGCTGCTGCTCCTGGTGGGAATTTGGATCTTCTTCATGCGCCAGATGCAGGTGGGGGGCGGCAAGGCGATGTCCTTCGGCAAGAGCCGGGCCAAGCTGCTGACCGAGGCCCAGGGGAAGATCACCTTTGAGGATGTGGCCGGCATCGAAGAGGCCAAGGAGGAGTTGCAGGAGATCATCGCCTTCCTGAAGGAACCGAAGAAATTCACCGCCCTGGGGGGTAAGATCCCCAAAGGGGTGCTGCTCGTCGGCCCCCCCGGCACCGGCAAGACCCTGCTGGCCCGGGCCGTTGCCGGCGAGGCCGGGGTGCCGTTCTTCTCCATCTCCGGTTCCGACTTCGTGGAGATGTTCGTCGGCGTCGGCGCCAGCCGGGTGCGGGACCTGTTCATGCAAGGTAAAAAGAACGCCCCCTGCATCATCTTTATCGACGAGATCGATGCCGTCGGCCGCCATCGCGGTGCCGGCCTGGGGGGTGGCCACGACGAGCGGGAGCAGACCCTGAACCAGCTGCTGGTGGAGATGGACGGCTTCGAGTCCAACGAAGGGGTCATACTGATCGCCGCCACCAACCGTCCTGACGTGCTGGACCCGGCCCTGCTCAGACCAGGCCGGTTCGACCGTCAGGTGGTGGTGCCCCGCCCCGATGTCAAAGGACGCGAGATGATCCTCAAGGTACACGCCAAGAAGGTACCACTCTCCACCGAGGTAGACCTGGCGGTGATCGCCCGCGGCACCCCCGGTTTCTCCGGCGCCGACCTGGCCAACGTGGTCAACGAGGCGGCCCTGCTGGCGGCCCGCAAGGACAAAACCACCGTGGACATGCGGGATATCGACGATGCCAAAGACAAGGTGCTGATGGGGGTGGAGCGCCGCAGCATGGTGATCTCCGACGAGGAGAAGAAGAGCACCGCCTACCATGAGGCCGGCCACACCCTGGTGGCCAAGCTGACCCCCGGCAGCGACCCGGTGCACAAGGTCTCCATCATCCCGCGGGGCCGTGCCCTGGGGGTCACCATGCAGCTGCCGATCGAGGATAAACACAGCTACTCACGGGAATCGCTGCTGGCCCGCATCGCCGTGCTGATGGGGGGCCGCGCCGCCGAGGACCTGATCTTCCACACCTTCACCACCGGGGCCGGTAACGACATCGAACGGGCCACCGAGATGGCGCGCAAGATGGTCTGCGAATGGGGCATGAGCGACCGGATGGGACCGGTCTCCTTCGGCAAGAAGGATGAATCGATCTTCCTGGGCCGCGAGATGGCCATGCACAAGAACTACAGCGAGGAGACCGCCGAAAAGATCGATGAAGAGATCAAGCGGATCGTTGACGAGAGCTACGATCGCGCCCTGACCATACTGCGGGAAAACGAGCAGACCCTGCACAACCTCTCGGCCTGCCTGATCGAGAAGGAGAACCTGACCGGCGCCGAGGTTGATGACATCATTGCCGGCATCACCCCTCCCTGCAACGGCAAGAAGACCGAGACAACGACTGCCGCGGCAAACGAGGCAAAGGAAGAGGAGCAGGCGGCCCCGGCAATACCGGTGGATATCGAAGCGTGATCCGCCCCCTGGCCCTGCGCACTGCGGCGGAGGCCCGCCGGGAACTGGAACGGATCGGGGTGGATCCGGCCGGTATCGACCGGATGCTGCCCAAACTGGAACTGCTGCCGATCCTTATCCCTCGGATCAAACCCGCGGCAGCGAATATCCTCAAGCAGGAACTGCTCTCGCTGGGTGGCGATGCGGCGGTGGCCCGTGGCACCGTGGCCTGCAGCCTCGAGGCCACCGATGCCCTGCTGATCGCCAGCCGCAAACAACTGCACGTTCTGTGCGGCAAGCTGGCCCAGCAGCCGTTTGGCCTGGCGCCGTTGGCCCAGGAGCTGCGCGAACTGCTGCAAAACCTGACCGCTCCGGCCGATAGCTGGCAGCTGGCCCAACGGACACTGACGCTCCAGCGACCGCTGATTATGGGCATCCTCAACGTAACCCCCGATTCCTTCTCGGACGGCGGCTGTTTCTGCTCCCCCGATGCAGCGGTGGACCATGCCCTGCAGATGGTGGAGCAGGGGGCCGATCTGATCGACATCGGGGCCGAAAGCACCCGGCCCGGGGCCCCACTGGTCACGGCGGAGGAGGAACTGCGGCGACTCATGCCGGTACTGGAACGGCTGTCCGGACAGATTACCGTGCCGATCTCCATCGACACCTGGAAGGCGCCGGTGGCCCAGGCCACCCTGGCTGCCGGGGCAGAAATAATAAACGATATCAGCGGGTTGACATTTGATCCGACGCTGTCTGAGGTGGTTGCCCGACGCCAGGCAGGACTGGTCTTGATGCATACCCGCGGCAGACCCGACCGGATGCAGCAGGATACCCGGTACCAGGACCTTCTGGGGGACGTTGCGGCATTTCTGGCAGCGTCACTGCAGACAGCCGCTGCTGCCGGCATCCCGGCAGAACGGATCGTCCTCGATCCCGGCATCGGCTTTGGCAAGGATACCGCCGGCAATCTGGAACTGCTGCGCCGTCTGCGGGAACTGCGGGGTCTGGGTCGTCCCCTGTTGGTGGGGACCTCGCGGAAACGGTTCATCGGCGCCACCCTGGGACGGGACGATACCAGGGATCGGCTGCTCGGCACCGCCGCCACCGTGGCCCTGGCCGTGACAGAAGGGGCCGCCATCCTGCGGGTCCACGATGTAGCGGCCATGCGGGATGTGGCGGATATGGCCCATCATATCGCAACCACCAGTACCTAGACGATACCGCTATGAACACGCCCCTGGACATATCCGGCAGCATCGACAACCTGGTACTGGCCCTGCTGGTGTTCGGCTTTTCCCTGATTATCAAGCGAGATATGGCGTTCCGGCTGTTCTTTCTGATGGCCCTCCTCACTCTGGCCTCCTTCATGGCCCGTCTGACCGCCCTACTCCCCCTTGTGCGCGCCCTCGACACCGTTATCGCCTCCATGCCGATCATTCTGGCGGTAATCTTCCAGAACGACCTGCGCCGCATCCTGCTTGCCCTCGGCAAACGTCAGAGCCACCAGCCACTGCATGACGATGACGGCGCCGTGGATGAAGTGCTCCGGGCCCTGGCCGACATGGCCGGCCGCCGGATCGGGGCCCTGGTGGTGCTGGTACGGCACCAGCCGATCGACCATCTGCTGCAGGTGGGCACTGATCTGGATGCCAAGGTGACCAGCGAACTGCTGAACTCCATCTTTCTCCCCTACTCACCGATCCATGATGGCGCGGTCATCATCCAGCGGGGGAAGATCACCCGGGCCGGCTGCCTGCTCCCCCTCTCCCACAACCCGGATATCGCCAAGAGCTTCGGCACCCGCCACCGGGCCGCCCTGGGACTTTCGGAATTGTCCGATGCCCTGGTGCTGGTGGTCTCGGAGGAGACCGGCAAGGTCTCGGCGGTCCACGACGGCAGGATCACCTACGACATCGATACCGCCGAGCTGAAACGGCTGATCAAAAAGGCCCTCGACCACCGCCGTTCCGCTACGGGGGCCGCTCCTGAAGGGACATCACCATGAAGAGACTGTTCGGCACCGACGGCGTCCGCGGCGTCGCCAACGTGCATCCCATGACCACCGAGATGGCGACCCAGCTGGGACGGGCCGCAGCCTACATCTTCAAGAGCGCCAGCAAACGACGCCACCGGATCGTGATCGGCAAGGATACCCGCCTGTCCGGCTACATGTTGGAGAGCGCCCTGGTGGCCGGCATCTGTTCCATGGGGGTGGATGTCCTGCTGGTGGGGCCGCTGCCCACCCCAGGCATCGCCAACATCACCACCTCGATGCGGGCAGACGCCGGGGTGGTGATCTCCGCCTCCCACAACCCGTTCCAAGACAACGGCATCAAGTTCTTCTCCGCCGACGGCTTCAAGCTGCCCGATGAGATCGAACTCAGGATCGAAAGACTGATCGACTCGAAAAAGATCGACTCCCTCCGCCCCACCGCCACCGAGGTGGGCAAGGCTTTCCGGATCGACGACGCCGCCGGCCGCTATATCGTTTTTCTCAAGAACACCTTCCCGGCCGACCTGGACCTCGCCGGCCTTAAGATCGTGCTGGACTGCGCCAACGGCGCCGCCTACAAGGTGGCCCCGGCGGTATTCGAAGAGCTGGGGGCCGAGGTGATTCCGCTGGGGGTCAAGCCCAACGGCAGCAACATCAACGCCGGCTGCGGATCGCTCCACCCCGAGATGATCAGCGAGGCGGTCAAAAGCCATCGGGCCGATATCGGCATCGCCCTGGACGGCGACGCCGACCGGGTGATCGTCTGCGACGAATTCGGCAACGAGGTGAACGGCGACCAGATCATGGCGATCTGCGCCACCGACATGCTGGCCCGCAGGACCTTGAAAAAAAAGACCCTGGTGGCCACGGTGATGAGCAACATGGGGCTGGATATCGCCCTGCGCAGGGCCGGCGGCAAGATCATCAAGACCGCGGTCGGCGACCGCTATGTGGTGGAGGAGATGCGCAAGGGGGGGTATAATCTCGGTGGGGAGCAGTCCGGGCATCTGATCTTCCTGGACAGCAACACCACCGGCGATGGCGTGCTGGCAGCCCTGCAGCTGCTGGCGGTGATGCGCCGCCGCGGCAGGCCCCTCTCCGAGCTGGCCGGGGTGATGATCCCCCTGCCCCAGGTGCTGCTCAACGTCCGGGTCAAGGAGCGCAAGGATATCATGACCCTGCCGAAGGTGGCCGCCGCCATCCATGATGTGGAACAGAAGCTGGGTGACGAGGGGCGGGTCTTGATCCGTTACTCCGGCACCGAACCGCTGTTGCGGATCATGCTGGAGGGGCAGGACAAGTACGAGATCACCGCCTGGGCCAATGAGATCGGCGACCTGGTGAAACAGCAGATCGGAGCACACTGACCATGCCAAAACTTGGCCTGAATGTCGATCATGTGGCAACCCTCCGCCAGGCCCGCGGTGGCATGGAGCCCGACCCGGTGACCGCCGCCGCCATCGGCGAACTGGCCGGTGCTGCAGGGATCACTATCCACCTGCGGGAGGACCGCCGTCATATCCAGGATCGCGACCTGGAACTGCTGCGCCGGACCGTGAAGACCAGCCTCAATCTGGAGATGGCCGCCACCGGGGAGATGGTGGCGATCGCCTGCCGGGTGCGACCGGAGCAGTGCACCCTGGTGCCGGAAAAACGGCAGGAGCTGACCACCGAGGGGGGGCTTGACGTCATCACCAGCCTCCCGGCGGTCAGCGCTGCGGTGCAGGCGCTGCAGCAGGCCGGCATCGTGGTGAGCCTGTTTATCGATCCCAACCCGGACCAGCTCAAGGCTGCCGCCCAGACCGGCGCCGACGCCGTGGAACTGCACACCGGCGCCTATGCCGAGGCGACGGGGCAGGCCGACCGCGAGCGAGAGCTGGCGGCGCTTCGTGACGCCGTCACGCTGGGCAATAACCTGGGGATGACGGTTCATGCCGGTCACGGCCTGAACTACATAAACGTCGCCCCTGTGGCGGTCATCCCCGGCATCAGAGAGTTCAACATCGGCCACAGCATCATCGCCCGGGCGATACTGGTGGGGTTGGACCGGGCGGTGCGGGAGATGGTGGCGCTGCTACGGCAATGACCATCGGCACCGGCATCGATACCGTCGAGGTGGCCCGCTTCCAGCGAGTGCTGGATACGGGGAACCAACGGCTGCTGGACCGATTGTTCAGCCCGGCCGAGCAACAATACTGTGTACCGAAAAAACAGGCCGCCGCCTGCCTTGCCGCCCGTTTTGCCGCCAAGGAGGCCTTTGTCAAGGCCCTGGGCACCGGTCTGCGGGACGGCATCCGGTGGCTTGAGATGGAGGTGGACCACGATCCACTGGGCAAACCGCTCCTGCTGTTGAGCGGGACGGCCCAGGCCCGCTTCGCCCAACAGGGCTGCAACCGCTGCCACCTCTCCCTCTCCCACGACGGAGGACAGGCCGTCGCGCTGGTCATCCTGGAGTAAGCCATGAAGGTCGTCACCGCCCATACCATGCAGGAGCTGGACCGCCGCGCCATCAACGAATACGGCGTTCCGGGCCGGGAGCTGATGGAAAACGCCGGCCGGGCCTGCGCCGCGCAGATCGTGGCGGCCTGCGCCGACTGCCGCGACAAACAAGCCGTCATCCTGGCCGGCAAGGGGAACAACGGCGGTGATGGCTATGTCATCGCCCGCCACCTGCTGGACCAGGGGTGGCAGGTAGGGGTGATCGTCCTGGCGAGGCGCCGGGAGATCACCGGCGACGCCCTGACCAACCTGGTGCTGCTCCCCGATGCCGTGCTGAGTTTCTGCCCGACTGAGGGGGAGCTGGCGACGAAGTATCGTGACGAGCTGCAGCGGGCCACGGTGGTGGTGGATGCCCTGCTGGGGACCGGACTGAAGGATGACCTGCGGGGCCTCTACCGTGAGGCGGTGGCGCTGATCAACGATACGCCGGGTATGGTGGTGGCGGTTGACATCCCCACCGGGGTGCATGGCACCACCGGAAGGATACTGGGTGAGGCAGTGCAGGCCGACCTGACCGTCAGCTTCGGTCTCGCCAAACTGGGCCAGGTGCTCTACCCCGGCGCGCAACAGACCGGCCGCCTGGTGGTGGTGGATATCGGCATCCCGGCGCCGCTGCTGAGCGATACCGACGGCTACGATTACCTCGATGAGGCCTGTGTGGCCCCCCTGGTAATCCCCCGGGCCCCTGAGGCCCACAAAGGGACCTTCGGCCACTGCCTGGTGATCGCCGGCGCCGTGGGTGCCAGCGGCGCCGCGGCCCTGGCTGCCAACAGCGCGGTCCGGGCCGGCGCCGGCCTGGTGACCCTGGCCTGTCCGGCCACCATCAACCCGATCCTGGAGGTCAAGACCACCGAGGCAATGACCGCCCCCCTCCCCGACGCCGGTGCCGGGTATCTGACGGAGACCGCCCTGTCACTGCTTGAACGACTGCTGGCAACCCGAAATACGGTGGCCCTCGGCCCCGGCATCGGCCGCCATCAGGAGACGGTTGCACTGGTGCAGCGCCTGGTGACAACCGTCAGCCAACCCCTGGTGATCGATGCCGACGCCCTGAACGCCCTGGCAGAGGACCTCTCGGTGCTGCAGCGGAGACGGTCCGCAGTCATCGTGCTCACCCCCCACCCCGGTGAGATGGCGCGCCTGCTGGGCACCCCCCTGCCCGATATGGCGGCAGTCAGGATATCGGTGGCTCAGGAGTTTGCCCGCAAGCACGCTCTCTATCTGGTGCTCAAAGGGGCTCACACCATCATCGCCGCCCCCGATGGTCAGGTGGCCATCAACGGCAGCGGCAATCCCGGCATGGCCAGCGGCGGCATGGGGGATCTGCTGACCGGTGTGATAACCGCACTGCTGGCTCAGGGGTATCACCCGTGGCAGGCCTGCCGGCTGGGCGTCTTTGCCCACGGTCTGGCCGGAGACCTGGCGGCCGCCGAACTGGGTGAGATCGGCCTCTGCGCCGGCGATCTGCTCAAGACGCTCCCGTTGGCCTTCAACCGCCTCCTGCATCGGGCAGACGCGCCGCGACGAACGCTCCGCACCATCCATCAACCTTACAGAAACGAGGTATCCCCATGAAGACCGTTGCTGACATTATGACCCGTGAGGTGATCACCATCACACCCGCAACCTCGGTGCGTGACCTGGCCGAACTGTTCGTCACCAAACGGATCGGCTCCCTGCCGGTGGTTGACGATACCGGCGCCGTTATCGGCATCGTCACCGAGTCGGACCTGGTGGAACAGGGGAAAAACGTCCACCTCCCCACCGTTATCACCCTGTTTGATTGGGTGATCTATCTGGAGACGGAAAAAAGCCTGGAACGGGAACTCAAGAAGATGGGGGGACGTACGGCCGGCGACATCTATCAACGGGAGGTCATCTCCATTGCGCCGGGCGCCTCCATCAGCGCCGCCGCCGATCTGATGAGCAACCACCATGTAAACGCCCTGCCGGTTCTGGAAAACGGCAGACTGCTCGGCATCGTATCGCGGATCGACATCATCCGCACCCTCCTGGTGTAGCCGACGTGCCTGTGTTTGAAACCCGTTCGCCGGAGGAGACCGAACAGCTGGGCGCCCGCCTGGGCGCCCAGCTTACGGCCGGCGATCTCATCACCCTGGCCGGTCCCCTGGGAGGCGGCAAGACCTGTTTCGTCCGTGGCCTGGTCTACGGCGCTGCCCCCGACTGCGCAGATCAGGTAGCCTCCCCCACCTACGCCCTGCTCCATCAGTACCCCGGTCACCCGCCGATCTATCACCTCGACTGTTACCGCCTGCGCGGCGCGGACGATGCGCGGGAATCCGGCCTGCTTGATATCTTGAGCGGTGACGGTATCTGTCTGGTGGAATGGCCGGAACGGATCGCCGCCGAACTCCCTGCGGAACGGCTCGAGATCCGCTTTGACCACCTGACCGAGAGCTGCCGCCGAATCAGCCTGTTTCCCCATGGTCGTCACGCCCGGGCATTGGCCGAACAGCTCCGTAAAACCTCCTAAAAAAGCCTTGTCATGCCCAACCGGTTCTGCTATCTATAAAAACCTTTCATTTTCGATATTTCCATGAAGGAGTGCGCTATGGCACTGGTAGTCCAGAAATATGGCGGCACGTCGGTAGGAACCACCGACCGGATCAAGAACGTTGCCAAGCGGATCATCAAGACCTACGAGGCAGGCAATGAGGTGGTGGTGGTGGTCTCCGCCATGTCCGGCGAGACCAACAAGCTGGTGGCCCTGGCCAACGAGATGTGCGATATCCCGGACAACCGGGAGTATGATGTCGTGGTGGCCACCGGTGAGCAGGTCACCATCGGCCTCCTGGCCATGCACCTCAAATCGATTGGATACAAGGCCAAATCCTACCAGGGTTGGCAGGTACCGATCATCACCGACAGCACCCATGCCAAGGCCCGGATCGAACGGATTGAAGACACAAGGATCCGCGCCGATCTGAAGGCGGGCAGCATCGTGATCGTGGCAGGTTTCCAGGGGATGGACACGGAAGGCAACGTCACCACCCTGGGCCGCGGCGGTTCGGACACCTCGGCAGTGGCCCTGGCCGCAGCCCTCAAGGCCGATGTCTGTGAGATCTATACCGATGTGGACGGCGTCTACACCACCGATCCCAATATCTGCAAAGAGGCCCGCAAGGTGGAAAAGATCTCCTACGACGAGATGCTGGAACTGGCAAGCCTGGGGGCCAAGGTGCTGCAGATCCGCTCGGTCGAGTTTGCCAAAAAGTACGATGTGGATGTCCATGTACGTTCCAGCCTGAACGACAACACCGGTACCATGGTTACCAAGGAGGATAAGGATATGGAAGGGATTCTCGTTTCCGGGGTCGCCTACGACAAGAACGAAGCAAAGATCGCCGTACTGGGTGTGCCGGACAAGCCCGGCATCGCCGCCAAGCTGCTGACCCCGCTCTCCGACGCCGCCATCTCGGTGGACATGATCGTGCAGAACGTCAGCCACGAGGGGCTCACCGACTTCACCTTCACCGTCACCAAGGCCGATCTGAAAAAAGCGCTCCTGATCACCAACGAGGCAGCCAAGGAGATCCAGGCCAAGGAGGTCCAATCGGACGAGAACATCAGCAAGATCTCCATCGTCGGCCTGGGGATG
>JAJYCS010000068.1 GCA_021778115.1 Deltaproteobacteria bacterium | reverse complement strand
ATCTGGCGCTTTCAAGACAAAACAAAAAAATTTAATCCCCTGCTGAGGATTGTCAGTCCCGCATTTTGTGGTATACCCCTTACGCAAGGCAAGCAGGCTCCATCGCCACCTATTGGGGAGGTCACCTATGTTCGAGTCCGCCGAGTTGGGACACAAGATCGCAAAAGAGGTGTACAGAAAAGAGCTCCCCCCCTTGCGTGAAGGGCTGTTGGATGCCCAGCTTGACCTACTGCAAAGCAAAAAGTTCCCGGTCATCATCCTCCTTGCAGGCGTGGACTGCGCCGGCAAGGGTGAGACCATGAACCTCCTGCACGAATGGATGGACCCCCGCCATATCGAATCCCACGCACTGCGGGAGCTGACCGACGAAGAGCAGAACCGCCCGCCGATGTGGCGCTACTGGCGCGATCTCCCCCCAAAGGGAAAGATCGGCATCTTTATCGGCTCCTGGTACTCGGCCCCCCTGGTGGAGAACGTTTATGGCCGTACCAAGAACGCTGAATTAGACCAGCAGTTGGACCGAATCATCCGTTTTGAGACCATGCTCTGCAACGAAGGGGCGCTGATCCTCAAATTCTGGCTGCACCTCTCCGAGGGCCAACAGAAAAAACGTCTCAAAAAGCTTGAGGAGGATCCCAAGACCCGCTGGCGGATCAATGAGACCGACTGGAAGAACTTCAAGCTCTACGACCGCTTCCGCACCGTCTCCGAACGGATGCTGCGGAGCACCAGCACCCCCGAGGCCCCTTGGACCATCGTCGAGGGGGCCGATGAACACTACCGTTCCCTCACCATCGGCAAGGTCATCCTGGAGGCGCTCCGCCGTCGGCTGGATGCCCCGGAAACCCCACCGGTGGACGAGCCGCTCCCACCCATGTTGACCTCCATCGACGGCCTGCAGATCCTGCAGACCCTCGACCTGACAAAAAAAATGACCAAGCCGCAGTACGACGCCGAGCTGGAGACCCTGCAGGGACGCCTCAATCTGCTGTCACGTCACAAGGATTTCAGCAAGATATCGGTTCTTGCCCTCTTTGAAGGGAATGACGCAGCCGGAAAAGGAGGGAGCATCCGCCGGGTAACCCAGGCGCTGGATGCGCGTTCCTACCGGGTCATCCCTGTGGCCGCCCCCAGCGAGGAGGAACGGGCGCAACCCTACCTGTGGCGCTTCTGGCGCCATCTGCCCCGCAGGGGACGGGTGGCGATCTTCGACCGTTCCTGGTACGGTCGGGTGCTGGTGGAGCGGGTGGAGGAATTCTGCAGCCATGCCGACTGGATGCGCGCCTATGGCGAAATCAATGACTTCGAGGAGCAACTGGTGCGCAACCGGACCGTGGTGCTCAAATTCTGGTTGGCCATCTCCCCGGAGGAACAGCTGAAACGCTTCAAGGAACGGGAGAAGATCGGCTTCAAACGGTTCAAGATCACCGATGAGGACTGGCGTAACCGTGAGAAATGGCCCCTCTATGAACAAGCGGTCTGCGACATGATCGACCGCACCAGCACCGAGATCGCCCCCTGGACCCTCGTTGAAGCCAACGACAAATACCACGCGAGGATCAAGGTACTGAAGACCATCTGCAGCCGGATCGAACAGGCACTGGAAAAACGGTGACGCAACCGGAGGCAAGGAAACTGGAATGGATTAGGGGGACAGCCGGACCAGTCGGCGCTCGGCCCAACGCAGCAGCATGAAGAACAGCTCCTTACGGGGCCTCTGCCGGAGGTCTACAAAGGGAGAACGGACATAATACGGCACACAACCAGCCGTGATTGCGGCCAGGCAACCGGTTAACAACCGGTCATCTACCATAAGGATTGCCGACAACGGCACATTGGCAAGCTCACCGGCCCTGACCAGGCCATCCGGATACGGTTTCTTCCGGACTCCGCTGATGACCCGCACACCCGGCAGCTCGATCCGGAACCAGTCCATGCGGGGGCCATGGGGACGGTTGGACAAGATAAAGACCTTCTCCTCGCCGAGAGCGGCGACAACCTGACGGAGCCACGCATGCACCTCCGGCAGCGGCCGGTCTGCCCCATGGGGTGCCAGGACACCGTCAAAATCAAGAACCAATACGGCTACCCCCCGTTCTGCAAGCATTGCCGGCTGCAGATCAAGCACCGTTCGCCCTGGCGGGGTATGCTGCACCAACAGGCGTAACGTCCGACGCTGCCGCCACCCTTCGCTTATGCCGAGAACGATGTGAGCGAAGGCCATCGTGCTGCCCCCTCAGCTTATTGCGTCGGCCGTTTCGGCATCCCGAAAACGTCGTGCAATAGCCTGTATTTCATCACCACAAGCGATAAATGCATCGGCAATGTCCGGATCAAAATGGGTACCCCGACCTTCAAAAATAATGGACAGCGCCTGCTCGTGAGGCATACTCCTCTTATATACTCGCCAACTGATCAGGGCATCATACACATCAGCCAACGCCATCAAACGGGCACAGATGGGGATATCTTCTCCCACCAGACCGTACGGATAACCGCTCCCGTCCCATTTTTCATGATGACCTATCGTCATTTGCTTGGCACAGTCAAGAAACTGAACTGACATGCCGAACTCGGTCTCGGCATGTTCAATTGCCGACAGTCCGAGCGTCGTGTGACGCTTCATGACCGTGAACTCATCTGGGGTCAGGCGGTCCGGCTTCAATAGGATACTATCGGGAATACCCACCTTGCCAATATCATGCAACGGTGCTGACCGGTATAACAGCTCAATCTGCTGCTCGGTCAGATAGTCACTGAATCGTGGGTGTGTCTTGAGCCTTTCAGCCAAAACCCGGATGTAATGCTGGGTCCGTCGTATATGGTTGCCTGTCTCATTATCTCTTGTCTCGGCGAGGGATGCCATCGCCAGGATCGTCACATGTTGAAAAGCCGTAACTTCCTGAGTTCTTCGCACAACCTCACGTTCGAGAAAGAGATTCTGGTCTTTTAGAAAATCTCTTGCAGCCTTATTCTCCAGGTGTGTTTTAATACGGGCCAGCACTATCGACGGCCTGATCGGTTTGGTGATATAGTCGACCGCCCCCAACACCAACCCCTGTTCTTCATCCTCAACCTCACCCATGGCGGTAAGAAATATCACCGGGATATGGCATGTTTGAGGGTCGGCTTTCAGCAGTCGACAGACGTCGTAACCGGAAAGGCCGGGCATCATGATATCGAGTAAAACAAGGTCCGGAGGGCTGACGTTGCGTGCAATCATCAGTGCATTTTCTCCGTTAGCAGCCCCTTTCACTCTATAAGTATCCTTAAGCAGGTTAAACATAAGAGCCAAATTGTCCGGAGTGTCATCAACCACAAGAATAGTGGCCTTTACTGGTTCATAAGGTATTGTCGACATGACGTGCTGCCCCTTCCCGAACAGACCGATGATGTGCCGTGATGTGAGCTGAAATTATGATGCCATTATTTCATCCAGCTTGCTGGAGACCTCGTACAAGGACAGCAAGGCTTTCTGCACGTCGAACACGGTAACGGCCGCCACCACCTTGGCTACCTGCTCAGCCAAAGGGGTCTCCCGTGTTGCCTGCAGCAACTCCTCAGCAACATCGCCAGCCTCAAGGTCATTATCTTCAAGCAATCTTAGTAAGTTATCAAGAAGAGGACGAAGGGCCCGGGCATCAAGCTGAACAGTAACCGGCGTTGTCCTGTCTGCATCCAGAAAGCGCAACCCCTCAAGAACCGGCTGCAATGCATCCAACGTCAACGCCAGAAGCCGATCTATCTCATCTTCATGGGCATTGAGACGACAGGCAGACTCCAACTGTTCTGCTGCATGGCGCACCTCTCGTGCCCCAATAGTGCCGGCGGTCCCCTTGAGTGTATGCGCCGACCGGGTTGCAGCTGCCGGGTCAGGATCCTGTTGCGCCGAACGAAATACTGCGGCAAAGTTCCCCTGGGTTTCGCAAAAACGTATCAGCATCCTTTGATACAGTGCCGCATTGTGCATGGTCGCTGCCATGCCGGCCTGCCAATCGATACCGGGAAGCTGATGCGGCATGGTAACCGGCCGTTCAGCAGCAGGTTTGGCGTGATCACAGACGGAAAGAGGGGTTGCCGGTACAATCCAGCGGGACAGTGTCTCAAACATGGCGTTAATATCCAACGGCTTGCCGATCAGGTCACACATGCCAACGGCACGTACCCGTTCACGTTCCCCTGAGATAAGGTTAGCCGTCATGGCAATTATCGGCACGGTAGACCAGGCCGGATTTTTGCGGATCTCCCGTGTTGCCGTATAGCCGTCCATTATCGGCATCTGACAATCCATCAACACCCCGTCAAACCGGCAATCCCGGGACAGCACCGCAAGCGCTTCCAAGCCGTTCGTGGCCAGCACCACGTCAATCTCTGCACCTCCCAGCAACGCAAGCGCCAATTCCTGGTTCATCTCATTATCTTCCACAAGCAGCAGGCGTGCACCGCGCAGCTGCTGGATAGATTCACTCTTCAGCACCCCCTTCTCAAGGGGGCCTCCGGAAGCAAGAGAGCATGTACCCAAGGTATCACCGATAACGGCAAGCAGTGATGAAACAATCACCGGTTTGGTCAACACTGCACATTCCGGCAGACCGCGGTCTTCTAAGGCATGCAACACATCATCTCTGCCGAAACCGGTCACCATGACCACCTTCGTATCCTTGGCCAGACCGGCATTCTCCATCTCCTGAAGACAGTCAACGCCATCAAGACCCGGCATCTTCCAATCCAACAGCACAAGGTCAAAAGGATCCGCCACGGTTCGTGCGGCCAGCATCTCAAGAGCCTGCCTGCCGTCCCTCGCCACCGCCACCTCCATGCCGCATCCCCGCACCATGGCGGCAAGAATTTCCCGCGCATTGCTGCTATCATCCACCACTAAAAGCCTGCGACCCACCAACTCCTCGCGACTGAGCAGTCGCTGTTGCATCGATTCAGACTGCACGCCGAAGTATACGTGGATATGAAACGTTGAACCAACCCCGTATTCACTCTCCACCCAGATGGCCCCGCCCATCAATTCAACCAAGTTTTTCGAAATTGCCAGCCCCAAACCGGTACCGCCGTATTTTCGGGTTGTAGATGAATCCGCCTGACTGAAAGACTGAAAGAGCTGCTGCTGCTGCTCATGGGTCATACCGATCCCTGAATCCTTGACCCAACAATGCAAGATGATCTCCTGAGACGTCTGGGAAACGGCTTCAACACCGATGATGACATCACCCTGCTCGGTGAATTTTATTGCGTTATTGCAAAGATTGATCAAAATCTGGCCAAATCGTAACGGATCGCCGACCAAGGCAGTGGGAAGAGCCGGCGCAATATCAAACAGCAGCTCCAGCCCCTTTTCTTCTGCTTTGAAACCGAGCAGCCCGGCAAGATTATGGAAGACATCCGACAGATTAAAGGTCACCTCTTCCAGCGAAAGCTTCCCAGCCTCAATCTTGGAAAAATCAAGAATTTCATTAATAATACCCAAAAGATTCTCAGCGGCGCGATTGGCTTTCCGTATGTAGTTCCGCTGTATTGGCGTCAATTCCGTCTGAAGGGCAAGATGGGTCATACCAATGATCGCATTCATCGGTGTCCGGATCTCATGGCTCATATTGGCCAAGAAGTCCCCTTTAGCCCTTGTCGCGCGCTCGGCCACCTCACGGGCGGCAGCCAACTCGTCTTCGAACTGTTTACGTTCCGTTAGGTCGATCACGACCTCGATAGCCCCAGTTATGGCACCGTCCGCATCACGCAGTACGGCCGCACTCCCTTGCAGCCAGGCATTCCGACCGTTGCGCATGGAAACAAGACTTTCCGCAACAAGCGCCGGACCGACCCGACGAACATGGCTATAGGTCTCGGACAGCAATTCATGTTCAGGCAGAAATACCAGATCAATCAGAATCGGTCGACGTTCACCGTAAAACGCAACGCCGTATTCATAATCCCCCTTTCCGACAATATCAGCCGCAGACACTCCGCTTAACTGTTCGGCAGCGCGGCTCCACGCCACCACCACGCCGTTACAGTCAATAACAAACGTGGCCTCCGGAAGAAGATCGATGATCTGCGTCAACTTCCGTCCGGACTGCTGCAGATCTTCTTCAAGCTGCTTGTGATCGGTAATATCACGCACCGTCTCAATGGCACCGGTAGTCATGCCCTGAGCATCATGCAGCAGGGTTGCGTAGGCCTGTATCCAGCGCTCATTCCCCATGGGCCGGATATACGCCTCACCAGATATGACGTAACTATCAAGATGGAGATGCTGATACCGTTCAAAGGCCGCTGAGTCGGGTTCCAAAAGCATGTCCACCATGATCGGCCGGCGCTCGCCATAAAACGGGATGGAATACTCCCGGTTACCCTTACCAATCATATCGGCAGCACGGGCGCCGGTCATCCGCTCGGCAGCCAGGTTCCAGGCCGTTATCACACCTTTTTCGTTCACCACAAAGGCAGCATCGGGGAGAAGATTGATGATGTCGTCCAACCTTTGTTTTGCAGATGCCAGTTCAAGCTGAACCTGTTTTCGTACGGTAACGTCACGCACCGTCTCAATGGCGCCTATAATCGTGCCGTGCAGATCACGCAGCGGTGAAGCACAGGCATCAAACCAGAGGCCCCGAGCAACCAAAAAACCTTCCCCGGAAATCGTATCTCCATCCTGCAAGAACTGTCCGTATCGATCTTGCCACGAACTAAGATCCGGCTCAAAAATCATATCGACGAGGGCCGGACGGCGCTCTCCATAAAAGGCCAGTGCATATTCGTAGGTTCCCTTACCGATAATCTCCTGAGCCGTCACACCGGTCAACCGCTCGGCGGCCTGGTTCCATGCCGTTACAACACCGTCGATGTCGATTACGAACGTGGCATCCGGCAAGCTATTAAGAACTGTAGCCAGGTATTGTTGCTGCTGTTCAGCCTCGTTCATCAAAATTTCATTCTGCATGCGGAGTTGGAGGGACTGAGTAAGCGTAGTGCCCACATGACGAGAGGTAACAAGGTATGCCACAGCTATGACAAATGTGCCCAATGCGATGAACAGATTGTAGATCCCACCGGCAGCCATATGAAAACCAATCATCACCACCAGGGGAGATAAGACAAAGATCGAATATAGATTCGGGACAACGGCCATCGTGCCCAATGCCGCCCCGCAAGCCGATATGACGGCTATGTCAAAAAGCCCCCAACTTCCGTTGGGCATGGTCATATAGCCGAGTATCTCTAGAGAAACAAAACTGAAACTACTCCCGAGCGCCATTCTGACAAAACGGCCATGCCATATCCTGGTATCGACATCCTCGGGATCGAGTCGTATGAACGCCTGAACCACCCGCAATCGGAAAAATGCTGTGACCACCGAAAGAGCAATAACGAACCACAATGCCTGCTGTGGAGCGATCCCCCACATAAACACAACGAGACATAAAACAGTTACCGCCAACACTGCTAAAATCAGTTTTTGCCTGCACAGGATACGCATTTGTTCAATGAGGACACGATGCTCAAGGGGGATGCTGTCCATCTCTTTTTTAAAAGGCATCATATTTGATGTCATCACGTCCCCCGCCCTGCATTACCCAATTGATGCACAGTTACAACGATACAAAGCAATAAGACAGCATTTCGGTGTTCTCAAAAAAAATGCATGCTGCTTATTTTCGACCTTTTTCTCGTCCACGGTCACTCCCGGTTTTTCTGGGCCATGCTGACCAGAAAGTAGACGATCCCCAACACCAACAGGGTAATGGTCAGGAAGGCCTGGGTCTTCAGGTCGTCATGACGGAGGGTAGAGATCAGGATCTCCCGCACCATGGCCACCACGATCACCCCGATGAAGACCAGGATATTGAAACTGCCGCCCTTCAGGTTCTTGATCTCATTATCCAGCAATTCGATCATCATCCAGAGGATCAGCATCGCCCCGAGGGCCGACAGGATCCCCTTCTCCACGTCCCCCCGGAAGATCTCCAGGAGGTTCTCCACAAACATCCCCACCACCCCCAGGGAAACCCCGGCCAGGGCCAGGACCAGGATCAGGTTCAGGCCGTAGGTGAACCGCTCGGCCAGGTGGATGAGACCCGATTCAAGACGACGGGATATAAAGACCTTCTTCATCTCTTCGTCACGATAGGAAGAGGTCATCACCGACAAATTCATGTCGAGAATCTTGTCGGCCGACTCACGGTAGGAACGCCGCAGGTCCCGATCGGCAAAGGTATCATGGATCAGGTGATGCAGGACATGACGCACCAGATGCATGGCGGCGTTGACGAAGTTCACCGGCAGCCCCACCCGCACATGGGCATGGCCGATCCGTTTGAGGTTCTGCAGGTAGGCCTCATCATAGACCCCCTGAAACAACCCCAGAAACCAGAGCCGGTGGTAGTGGCTCATCTTTTCCCGAGTGGTCTGCCGGGCCAGGATGGCCGCGGTTTCAGGCTGAGACTGGATATAGTCGTAAAAACTGTTCACCAGCTGTTGCTGGTGTTCCTCGGCCAGGGGGAGCAGTTCCCGCAACCGCTCCGCATCCTCATCGGTAAAGAAAAACTGCCGTTTCAGCAGGTCAATAGCAGTGGGCATACCGTCCGACGCCTCCCCTCAGATCATGATCGGATCCCGTAGCGCCAAGCCGCGGCACAGCTCCCCTCGCTGGAGACCATACAGGCCCCCACCGGATTTTCGGGGCTACAGGTGGTGTGAAACAACGGACAAACCTCCGGACTTATCCGGCCGGTCAGGACCTCGCCGCACCGGCATCCCGGCGGTTCACAGGATGCGGGCAGCGCTACCGGCAGCATCCGGGCGGCATCAAAACGACCGAACTCTTCCCGGATCGCCAGGCCACTATCCGGGATGATGCCCAACCCCCGCCACAGGGCATCAGCGGGTTCGAATACCTGCTGCAGCAGTTCCTGCGCCTGCCGGTTCCCTTCCCAGGTGACGGCCCGGCGGTACTGGATCTCAACCGTTGCCACGCCGGACAGTCTCTGGCGCAGCAACAGCAGCACCCCCTGCAGGACATCGGCCGGTTCAAAGCCGGTCACCACACAAGGGATGCCATACTGTTCAGCAAGCGGCCGATAGGCCGCACCGCCAATCACCACGCTGACATGGGCGGGACAGATATAGCCGCTGATCTGCAATGCAGGATCCTGTGAAAGGACCTGCATCGGGCCTGGCATGGTCTTGTGGCTGGCCAGCACAAAAAAGTTCCGCAAGTCCTTTGCTGCCGCCGTCAGTATGGCGCACCCCACCGTCGGCGTTGTCGTCTCGAAACCGATCCCCAAAAAGACCACTCGGCGCTGCGGCAGCTCCTCCGCAAGGCGGACCGCATCCAGCGCGGAATAAACCACCCTGACATCCGCCCCGGCGGCGCGCGCCGTCATCAGGGTGTTCCGGGAACCGGGCACCCGCAGCAGATCGCCGAAGGTCGCAACCGTAACCCCCCGCAGTTCGGCCAGGGCGATGGCATGGTCCAGATAGGAGATCGGCGTCACGCAGACCGGGCAGCCGGGACCGGAGACCAGCGTAACCGTATCGGGCAGCAACCCCTTCAGACCGAACTGCGCGATGGCCATGGTATGGGTGCCGCAAACCTCCATGAATCGAAGCGGCGTCTGCAGTCCGGCCGCTTCACGCGCTATGGCCCCCGCAAGTCCCTGCACCAGCTCCCGTTCCCGATACTCGTCCTGAAACCTCACGCCATATCCTCAGGCGTAAACAGCTCCCGCATCAGCCGCAGGGTCTCCTGCGCCTCATGGGGATCGACCCTGGAGATGGCAAATCCTGCATGGACGATCACGTAGTCCCCCACCGCAACCTCTTCACCCAGCATCATCAGGCTGGCCTCGCGACTGACGCCATCGATCTCCGCCGTCACCATATCATCCTTGATCTCAAGTACCTGCATAGGGACGCCGAGACACATGGTCACCCTCTCCTCCGGGCCGCCACCGCCGCCTGCCCGAGGCAGATGCCGCCATCATTGGGTGGCAGCAGGCGATGGAGACAGACCGTAAACTGTTTCCGAGTTAAATGAGTATACACCATCTCGGTCAAAAGACGATTCTGAAACACGCCGCCGGAGAGGACCACCCGATCAAGCCCGGTAACATGGCGAATCTTAGCACACCCCTCTGCCACCGCTACAGCCAATGTGGCATGGAATGCCCGGGCCAGTTCCGCAACCCCCTCACCAGCCTCTAACCGTTTGGGCATCAACAACAGTGCCTCGGTGAGATCAAGCTGAAATGGCCCCTCCACACTGAAACGGTACGGCAACGGCTCGGTCTCTCCCCCTGTTTCCGCCAACGCCTCCAGGGCCATGCCGGCCTGGCCGTCAAAACTGTTGTACCGTGCGATACCGGCCAGAAAGGCGGCGGCATCAAACAGCCGCCCCACGCTCGAGGTGAATGGCGCGTTCAGCCCCCGTTCCAGCATCGTCACAACCGCCTGTTGTTCGGCAGCCGTAAGCGCCGGCATCCCCCGGCTCTGCCACACCTCATCCCCGCAGGTCCCGTACAGCCAGGAAACGGCCATCCGCCAGGGCTCACGGGCCGCGGCATCCCCTCCCGGCAGCCGCACCTTTTTGAGGTGCCCTACCCGCTCTACCCCGCCATACCCCCCCACCAGAAATTCACCGCCCCAGATGGTGCCGTCATCCCCCAGGCCGGTACCGTCGAAGATCACCCCGATCAGCTCGCCATCCAGGCCGTTCTCCGCCATACAGGAGGCCAGATGGGCATGGTGGTGCTGCACGCGTACCAACGGCAGGCCGAGCCCTTCGGCATAACGGGTGGAGAGGTAATCCGGATGCTGATCGCAGGCCACCAGGGCAGGTCTGATCTCCAGGATGTCGCTTAAATGCGTGATAGTCTGCTGAAAGGTCTCCAGGGTGGCCTCGTTCTTCAGATCGCCGATATGCTGGCTCGCAAACCCCTGACTGCCGCGGGTCAGACAGATCGTGTTCTTCAACTCCGCACCCACCGCGAGGATCTGCCCTGCCTCAAACGGCAGCCGCACCGGCCTCGGCACGTAGCCGCGGGAACGACGATAAAAGAGCGGCTGCCCTTCAAACACCCGCTGCACCGAGTCATCGATACGGACAGCGATCGGCCGGTTGTGGGTCAGGATGGCATCGGCAACCGAGGTAAGCTTCAGCTGGGCCTCAGCCTCATCAATCACCATCGGCTCATCGGCGGCATTGGCGCTGGTCATCACCAACGCATGGAGACCGCTCTCGGCAAACAGCAGCTGGTGCAGCGGCGTATAGGGCAGCATCAGGCCGATCCACAAACTGCCCGGCGCAATCAGCGCTGAAACGGCGGCCTCCGGACGACGGCGTAGGATGACAATCGGCGCCTCAGGCCCGGACAACAGACGTTCCTCCATCTCCGTCAGCA
>JAJYCS010000067.1 GCA_021778115.1 Deltaproteobacteria bacterium | reverse complement strand
GTAAGGGCTAAATTTTTTTGCTTGATTTCCTGAACAAGGGGTGGTAGATAAATCCCTCCGTGCCCAGGTGGTGGAATTGGTAGACACGCAAGATTCAGGTTCTTGTGCTCGCAAGGGTGTGCTGGTTCGAGTCCAGTCCTGGGCACCACTTAACACAAGCAAAAGCCTTCGAAGAAGCCTTCGAAGGCTTTTCTTTTATCCGTGAGGGGGGTACTTCCTTTGAATCTGCTGGATGTGGAAAAACCTGCCCGCTACCTGGGTGGCGAGATGGGCGCGGTGACCAAGCCTGAGGCCGCAGTGCGCATTGCCCTGGCCTTCCCGGATGTCTATGAGGTGGGGATGAGCCACCTCGGGCTTAAGATATTGTACCGGATACTGAACGATCTGGAGGGGGTCGCTGCTGAACGGGTCTACGCCCCCTGGCCCGATATGGCGGCCATGATGGCGAAAGAAGGCGTGCCGCTTGCTACCCTGGAGACTGCTACCCCGCTGGCCGACTGCGATCTGGTCGGTTTCACCCTGCAGTACGAACTCTCCTGCACCAACATCCTCACCATGCTGCGACAGGCCGGTATCCCCTGGCGTTCGACCGACCGCGGCAGTGCGTTCCCCCTGGTGATCGCCGGCGGTCCCGGCGCCTACAACCCGGAACCGATCGCCCCGTTCTTCGACGCCATCTTGTTGGGTGATGGCGAGGAGGCGGTGGTTGAGATCGCTGCAGCGGTGCGCGGCTGGAAGCAGGAGGCCGGCGCAGATAAAGCCGACTTGCTGGAGCGGCTGGCGCGGATTGAAGGTATGTATATCCCCTCGTTTTTTGAGGCACAGTACCAGGCAGACGGCAGGATCGCCGGCATTACCTCCACGAGGCCGGATCAACAGCGGGTGCGCCGCCGGTTTGTGGCAGACCTTGAACAGGCGCCGTTTCCCGACCAGCCGATTATCCCGTTCATGAAGACGGTGCATGACCGGGTGGCGGTTGAGGTGGCCCGCGGCTGTACCCGCGGCTGCCGCTTCTGCCAGGCAGGCTATATCTACCGGCCGCTCAGGGAACGCTCGGCGGAGCGGATTCAGGCCCTGATCCGCACCTCCCTGGCTGCCAGTGGTTACGACGAGATCTCGCTGCTCTCGCTCTCTACCGGCGATTACAGCTGCATCGGGCCACTGCTGCAGCAGCTGATGCAGCTGTACGCGGCTAGCCGCGTGGCCGTATCGTTGCCGTCGTTGCGGGTGGGCACCCTCACCCCGGAGCTGATCGACGAGATCCGCAAGGTGCGTAAGACCGGCTTCACCCTGGCGCCGGAGGCCGGCAGCGAGCGGATGCGCCGGGTGATCAACAAGGGGATTACGGAAGCGGAGCTGCTGGAGGGGGCGGCCAACATCTACGGTGCCGGTTGGCGGCTGATCAAGCTGTATTTCATGATGGGGCTACCCACCGAGACCAGGGATGATCTGCTGGCCATTGCCGATCTGGCGCGGCAGGTAAAACAGCAGGCCCGCAAGGCCGGCAGCCACGGCGAGGTCAACGTGGCGGTCAGCACCTTTGTGCCCAAGCCGCACACCCCGTTTCAGTGGCAGCGCCAGCTGTCGCTTGCGGAGACCCGCGAGCGGCAGGTACTGCTGCGGGACGAGCTGAAGCGCCGCAAACTGAACTACAAGTATCAGGAACCGGAACTGTCGTTTCTGGAAGGGGTGATCGCCCGGGGTGACCGTCGGCTGGCGCCGGTCATCGAGCGGGCTGTGGAACTGGGCTGCCGGTTTGACGGCTGGCGGGAGCATTTTCAGCTGGCGCTTTGGCTGCAGTCCTTTGAGGAGTGCGGGATAGCACCAGAGTGGTACCTGCGGGAACGCGGTCTGGATGAGCTCTTGCCGTGGGATCACCTGGATAGCGGCATCGACAAGGTGTTTTTGCAGCAGGAATACCAGGCTGCTCTGGCCGAGGCCGCCACCGAGGACTGCCGCAATGGCCGTTGCTCGGCCTGTGGTGTCTGCGACTTCAAGCAGGTACACAATCGTCTTGTCGTTGGCCATTTCCAGCCCCTGTCGGCCAGTCACGCGCCTGATCTCGCGGAGCCGCAGCACAAACGGCTGCGGATGCGCTTCTGCAAGCGGGACAGGATCAGTCTGCTCAGTCATCTGGAGTTGATCAATCTGTTTACCCGTGCAGTCAGCCGGGCCGGTCTGCCGGTGCTCTATTCGCAGGGATTCCATCCGCACCCGCGTTTTTCCTTTGCTACCGCCACGTCGGTGGGGATCGTGTCGGAGGCCGAATACCTGGACATCTATGTGGATGCCATGGGGCCAGAGGAGGCCAGAGAACGGTTGAACCGGGTGCTGCCGCCGGGTATCGCCATCCTGGAGTCGGTGGAGATGCCGCTCAAGACCGAGTCGTTGTCGGTGCTGATCGAGGCCACCCGTTACCGCGTCTCTCTGCATAACTACGGTACCGATCGGCTCGCACAACAGGTTGTGCAATTTATGGCACACTCCTCCTGGCCCCTGGTGCGTGAGAAAAAACGGCAGCGCCAGGAGTTTGATCTGCGCCCAGAGGTGCGTTCGCTTACCAGCTGTGGTAGTATGCTGGAGATGGTGATCGGCCGCGGCAAGCCGGTGGAGGTGGCTGCGGCGGTTACCGGTCTGCCGGTTGCGGCCGTACAGGACTGCCGGATCGAAAAACTGGAAACGATTTTTCAATTTCAATAGAGGTGTTATTGCAATGGCATCGGAACTGGTCATCAATGTGACGGCGCAGGAGACCCGTATCGCCCTGATCGAGAACGGCACCATCGCCGAGCTCTATATCGAGCGAACCCGGGAAAAGGGGATTGTGGGGAACATCTACAAGGGTCGAGTGGTGCGGGTGCTGCCCGGCATGCAGGCCGCCTTTGTGGATATCGGCCTGGAGAAGGCAGCGTTCCTGTATGTGGCCGACGTGTTCGACGGCCTTGAGGAGTACGAAAGCCTTCTGGATGACGCCAAAAAGGATGACCGAAACGGTGATGAGCACGACGGCGCCCAGCCGGATTACAAGGTGCTGCACCCGATCGAGGACCTGCTGCAGGAGGGACAGGAACTGCTGGTGCAGGTCTCCAAGGAGCCGATCGGCACCAAGGGGGCCAGAATCACGGCCCACATCTCCCTGCCGGGTCGCCATCTGGTCTACATGCCCACTGTGGAACATATCGGCATATCTCGCCGGATTGAGGAAGAGGAGGAGCGTGAGCGCCTCCGTGACATCGTTGAGCGGAAGAAACAGCCCGGTTCCGGCTACATCGTGCGTACCGCCTCGGAAGGGAAGAGTGAGGACGATATATCGTCTGATATCGAGTACCTGGCCAAGATATGGTCAGAGGTGGTGAAGAAGAAGGAGAAGGCGACGGCCCCCAGTCTGATCCATGCCGACCTGGATGTGGTGCAGAAGGTGGTGCGGGATATCGTTACCGACGATGTGACCCGAATAGTGGTGGATTCAAGGCTGGACCATGATCGGATCCTGCAGTTTATCTCCACCTTCATGCCAAAGATGAAGTCGGCGGTGGAGCTGTACGACGATGAGGAGCCGATCTTCGACCACTACGGCCTGGAGGTTGAGATCAGCCGGGCCCTGGGTCGCAAGGTCTGGCTGAAGAGCGGCGGTTATATCATCATTGAACAGACCGAGGCGCTGACCGCCATTGACGTCAACACTGGCCGCTTTGTCGGCAAGCACAACCTGGAAGACACCATCCTCAAGACCAACCTGGAGGCGGTGAAGGAGATCGCCTATCAGCTGCGGCTGCGCAACATCGGCGGCATCATCATCATCGACTTCATTGATATGGAGAAGGAGGTCAACCGGGATAAGGTCTACGCCGCCCTTGAGGAGGCGCTGAAGGGGGACAAGTCAAAGACGAACATCCTGAAGATCTCAGAGCTGGGACTGGTGGAGATGACCCGGAAGCGGGTGCGGGAGAGCATCGGCCGGATGATGTGCGAGCCGTGCCCCTACTGCGAAGGGCGCGGGTATGTCAGATCAAAGACCACTATCTGCCATGAGATCTTCCGGGAGTTGCGGCGGGAGATGCTGGACATTCGCGGCACCAAGGTCTTGCTGACGGTGCATCCGCAGGTGGCTGATCTGTTGTACGATGAGGAGCGACGCGGTCTTGAGGAGTTGGAGAAGCGTTTCAAGAAGCGGGTGACGGTGCGGGCCAAGCCGGGGTTCCACCAGGAGCAGTTCGAGGTGGTCATTAATTAGTTGAAACCGGTTCAATTGTCATTATCACGAACGGCGCGGGAGTTATCCCGCGCCGTTCGTTGATCTGGGCACGGTCACAGCAGGGTGCGTTAGGCCGCCTTGGGGAGATCCTGACCCTCAAGATGCAGGGTAAATATCTCCATTGCCTCACGCATGATGTCCGATACGCTCTTATGGGTACGTCGTGCCAAGGTGTCAAGCTGTTCGCGCTCTTCGTCGCTGATCCGCATCGAGATGACATTGTAGCGGGGGTTTTCTCTCATTCGGCCCATGATTTGTTCTCCTTTGAACGGTATGGTAAGGGTTGGGTTGTGTATACGTAGCGTATACCGCAATTATGCCAATATCATGCCAAAATTTGTACTCATTGATAACATGCTGAAAATATGCATTTTTATTCTGGTGAAGGCATGAAGTGGTTTTAATCTTTGCGGAAAACTGTGCCACATTTGGCGCAAATGTGACGGTGGGTATACACTATTGTAAAACAGTCGGCTGTTTGCGGGGGTTAATGGACGCGAGTCCGCTGCGCGGTGATCCCGTACCGTTCTAAGAGGCGATAAAAGGTGCGCCGTGGCACCTCGGCCAGCTTGGCCGCCTTGGATACGTTTCCTCCCGTCTCCTCCAGGTAGCGCATGATCAGGTTACGCTCCAGGCGTTCAACATGGGTCTCACGTTCAGCCTTGAACGAGGTGCGGCGAACCCCCGGCAGCGCCCCGGCCCGTTCACCGTAGATCTCGCTAAAGATGGAAGGGAGATTTTCCAGGCGGATGACGCCGTCCTGGGAGAGGACGGCTGCCCGCTCGATGATGTTCTGCATCTCCCGTATATTGCCGGGCCAACGGTAGTGGCGCATGGCTGCCAGGGCGCGCGCTTCGATGCCGTCCAGTGATTTGTTCAGTTTTTTCCTTGCCTTACCGAGAAAATGGCGGGCCAGGATCGGTATGGAGTTCTCCCGCTCCCGGAGCGGGGGGAGCTGAATGGTAAAGACATTAAGGCGGTAGTAGAGATCCTCCCGGAACCAGCCGTCACGTACGCCGGCCTCCAGATCCTTGTTGGTGGCGGCGATAAGCCGCACATCCACCCGTTTGGCCATGGAGCCCCCCACCGGCCTGACCTCCCCCAGGTCCAAGAGGCGCAGCAGCTCGGCCTGCAATTTGGGGGTAATATCGCCGATCTCGTCTAGAAAAATGGTGCCGCCATCGGCCGCCTCGAACAGTCCCTTGCGGTCGGCGATGGCGCCGGTAAAGGCCCCTTTTTTATGGCCGAACAGCTCGCTCTCCAGCAGGGAATCGGTCAGGGTGGTGCAGTTTACCGTCACCAGCGGTTTATCGGCCCGGCTGCTCAGGCGGTGTATGGCCCGGGCGCTCAGCTCCTTGCCGGTGCCGGTCTCGCCGCGGAGGAGCACGGTGGTGGGGGTTGGTCCCACCTGACGGATCTGGGCCACTACCTCATCGTTTTCCCGATCATCACCAATAATCATCTCCTCCCCCAGCTGCTTGTCCAGCTCCCGGGTCACCAGCTCGTACTTCTGCATAAGCCGGCCGCGATCCTCCTCCATGGTGCGCAGGCTGAACGGGAGGCACATCCCCAGATCGGCAAGGCCCTGAAAGACCGCCACGGCATGTTCGCGGCAGCTGTTGTAGCCACAGGCGCGGCAATTCAGTTCGTCACCCTGGGTAAACTTGCCGGTTGAGTGGAGGATCTTACGGATATCGTCGGCCTTGGGGGCGGGGAGGCGGTGGGATTTGTCTCTGAAGCGGCGGCCAAGCTGCTCGGGGGGCTGGGCGGTGCAGTAGTGGGGGGCCGTCCGATAGGGGATCTCACTGCTGTTATAGCGGATGATCAGGTTACGCTTGGAGAGATAGGTGAGCGCACGGTTCTTCCCCGGCCCATCCACGCAGCCGCCATCGCAGAAACGGAGGTCCAGATACCGGGGGGAGATCCGGCCGGCGGCCAGGTCCCGTACAATTTCGATGGTGTCCCCCTCCCCTTCGCCGGAGACCGTCTCGGTGTCCAGAAAGTCGGTGGGGATATCCATCGCCCTGAACGGGCCGCCGGAGAGGGTGAACATGCGACCGTGACGAGGGTCGATCCCGTCGAAGGCGGCCTCGGCAAGTACCGCCGGGTTGATCCCGCGGCGGCGGAAGAAGAGATCGATCTCACTGTAGGTCAGCACCACATCCACCAGGTCGGCCAGATCGGGGGTCTGGATCTCGAATTTTGCCGCGATGCAGGTGCTCAGGTAGACCACCTTGGCCGCCGGCCCCAGATGTTCCTTGATAAAGCGGCCCATGGCCACCATGGGGGAGACCACCGGGACCAGATTTGGGAGCAGTTTGGGGTGGTGGCGCTCGATAAGATCCACCACCGCGGGACAATGGGAGGAGATCAGGGGACGGTCGGCTTCCGCAATGGCAGCGGCGTAGTACGGTGCGATCAGGCGGGCGCCGTAGGCCCCTTCATGCACCTCATGAAAGCCCAGGCTTTTGAGGCCGGCAACCAGCTGACCCGGGGTGTAGGTATGGAAAAAGGCGGGAAAGGAACAGCCCAGCACCGCCACCACCGGGTCACCGGAGGCCAGAAGTTCTTGGGTTTTTACCATACGGTCAACCACTACCTTGGCCTTCTGGGGGCAGTTCAGGCAGTTGCCACACCCGATGCAGCGCTCGTAGATGATCTCGGCATAGCCGTTATCCACCTTGATCGCCTTGACCGGGCAGGTCCG
This sequence comes from Deltaproteobacteria bacterium, assembly GCA_021778115.1. GTDB lineage: Bacteria > Desulfobacterota > Desulfuromonadia > Geobacterales > Pseudopelobacteraceae > Trichlorobacter. The sequence continues at coordinate 4,498 of JAJYCS010000067.1, read as the reverse complement.
GACGCAGGAATAGCAGGTGCGGCAACGTTCCGTATAGGTGATGATCGGTTCCATGGCGCTCCCTCCAGGGCAGTGAAACAAGTATACACCCACGCATCGGCATTGTGTGCAAAAAATGGCACATATAGCCAACGGAAAAGGGGGCAGTTCCCCGCCCCCCTCTCCTGCCTTGTTGTACCGTAGTCTCTCAGGCGATGGTGTGGCGGATATCCTTGCCCTTCACCATGAAGATCACCATCTCGGCGATGTTGGTGGCGTGATCGGCGATCCGTTCCAGTGATTTCGAGATGTAGGTCAGCTTGACGGCCCGGCTGATGGCGGCCGGCTCCCCCAGCATATAGGTATACAGCTCCCGCTGGATCTGTTCGTTTAGGTCATCCACCAGCTGGTCGTCCTGGCAGACCTTGACCGCCAGCTGATCGTCGCCACGGACAAAGGCGTCCAGTGATTCCTTGACCATCATGGAGGCCCGTTGCGCCATACGAGGGATGTCGATGTATGGTTTGAGCGGCGGCTCGGTGTTGAGCTCCCGCACCCGCTTGGCCAGGTTGGCGCACTGGTCGCCGATCCGCTCCAGGTCGGTAACGATCTTGAGGGCCAGCGTGATAAAACGTAGATCCCGGGCGGCCGGCTGTCGTAGGGCCAGAAGCTCCAGGCATTTTTCGTCAATGGCCACCTCTTGGCCGTTCACCTGATGGTCCTGGGCGATCACCTGCTCTGCCAGGGGGGTATCCCGGTCCACCAGGGCACGGATGGCATCGGCGATCATCACCTCAACCAGCCCGCCCATGGTCAGCAGCCGTTGCCGCAGGTCGCTTAACTCGGCATCGTAGGCCGCACTGATATGCTCTCGTTCCATTACCCGAATCTCCCTGTGATGTAGTCTTCAGTCTGACGCTTTTCCGGATTGGTGAAGATCTTCTTGGTATCCCCCATCTCAATCAGTTCGCCCAGGTAGAAGAAGGCGGTGGTGTCGGATACCCGGGCAGCCTGCTGCATGTTGTGGGTGACGATGACGATGGTGTATTTTTCCTTCAGTTCGTCGATCAGCTCCTCCACCTTGAGGGTGGATATCGGATCGAGGGCCGAGCAGGGCTCATCCATCAGGATCACTTCAGGCATGACCGCGATGGTGCGGGCGATGCAGAGGCGTTGCTGCTGGCCGCCTGAGAGTTGCATGGCGTTGACGTGCAGACGCTCCTTCACCTCATCCCAGAGGGAGACCCGCTGGAGACACTGCTCGACAAGGGCGTCCATCTCACTGCGCCTGCCACGGCCGTTTAACCGATAGCCGGCAATAACGTTATCATAGATCGACATGGCGGGAAACGGGTTCGGCTTCTGAAAGACCATCCCAACCCGGCGGCGCATGGTGACCGGATCACACTCCTTGCGGTAGATATCCTCCCCGTCCAGGAGGACCGAGCCGTTGACGCGGGCGCCGGGAGTCAGGTCGTGCATCCGGTTGATGCTGCGCAGCACCGTCGATTTACCGCAGCCGGACGGGCCGATAATGGCGGTGACGCTGTTGGACGCCATGGCCATGGTTACCTCCTTGACGGCATGGTTGGCGCCAAAATGGACGTTCAGGCGGTCAAGGCGTATCTTTGCATCGGTGGTTGCTTCAGACATACACAGGTTCCTCATACGTAGTGTGTTAACGGGTCCGGCCGAACCAGCGGGCCAGGAGACTCAGGGTGAACATCAGGGTTACCAGTACCAGGGCGCCTCCCCAGGCCAGACGGTGCCAGTCATCGTAGGGGGAGATGGCGAAGTTGAATATCTGCAGCGGCAGAGCGGCAATCGGCTCGTTCAGCTTGTGTGACCAGAACATGTTCCCCAAGGCAGTAAAGAGGAGGGGGGCCGTCTCCCCGGCCACCCGCGCCACGGCCAGCAGCACGCCGGTGATGATCCCCTTCAGGGCGCTCTTCAGGGTCACCTTGAGGGTGGTGCGCCAGAGGGGTACACCCAGGGCCAGGGAGGCCTCCCGCAGGGTCATCGGCACCATCTTGAGCTGTTCTTCGGTGGTTCGCAGCACGATCGGCAACATGATCAAGGCCAGGGCCAGGGCACCGGCCAGGGCGGAAAAGCCCTTCATCGGCACCACCAATAGGCCGTAGACCACCATACCGGTGATGATGGACGGGATACCGGAGAGGACGTCGGCGGAAAAGCGGATCAGGCTGGAGAAACGGGAACTGCCATACTCGGAGAGGTAGACCGCCCCGAAGATCCCGAGGGGGAGACCGATCAGTGAGGCCGTGGCGATCAGCAGGCCGGATCCCACGATGCCGTTGGCCATGCCGCCGCCTGCCTCACCCGGCGGTTTGGGTATCTGGGTGAAGAAGTCAAGGTTGATGGAGCTGAACCCCATCTTGAGGATATGGAAAAAGATAAGGCCCAGGGGGGTCAAGACCAGGAGGGTGGCTGTCAGCATCCCCAGGGTCATCAGAAGATTCAGAAGTTTGCGTCGGAGGCGGTAGGAGATCATGCCTGGCCTCCCGTTGGGCGGTTTACACCCCAGAGCAGGAGGCGGGCCAGGCTGTTGATGATCAGGGTGACCACCAGCAGGAGGAGGCCGATCTCCATCAGGGCCGCCGCGTGGAGATCAGAGGAGGCCTCGGCAAACTCGTTAGCGATCACGCTGGGCATGGTGTAGGCCGGATCAAGGAGGGAGAGCGAGATCTTGGGGGTGTTGCCGATGACCATGGTTACCGCCATAGTCTCGCCGATGGCCCGCCCCAGGCCAAGGATTACCGCCCCCAGGATGCCGGAACGGCCATAGGGAAGCACCGCCATCCGGATCATCTCCCAGCGGGTCGCTCCCAGCGCCACGGCCGCCTCCCGTTGACTGTCGGGGATGGCAAGCAGCACCTCTTTGGTGATGGAGGTGATGATCGGCACGATCATGATCATCAGGATCAAGACCGCCGCCAGCATGCTGACCCCGTAGGGGGGGCCGCTGAAGAACGGGAGAAAGCCCAGGTGATCGTTTAAGAACGGTTCAACGGTCCGTTGCAGCCAGGGGGCCATCACCAGTACCCCCCAGAGACCGTAGATAACGCTGGGGATAGCCGCCAGAAGCTCCACAAGGGCGGCGATCATCCCCCCCACCCGGCGGTTCGCCACCTCGGTGATGAACAGGGCGGTGGCGATGGAGAGCGGCGTCGCCAGGGCCAGTGACAGCAGCGAGGAGACGAGGGAACCGTAGATATAGGGCAGTGCGCCGAAGGTGCCCCCGACGGGATCCCATTCCTTGCCGGGGATAAAGGACCAGCCGGAAGTGTGGATTGAGGGAAGGCTTTGCCGGTACATCGATACGGCCATCAGGAGCAGGATGCCCAGGATGCTGATGGCGAACAGAACGGTGACCCCCTTGAAGAGAAAGTCACCATTTAAGCCGCGTTTGATATTCCATCGAGGTGGTAGAAAGATCACGGGTCGCTCCGCATGCGAGGGGCGCGGCATACACCGCGCCCCTCGACTCTTCAGGATACCGGCCTGCAGGTTGCGCAGGACTACTTGATGCTGCTGACGGTGCGTTCCACCATCTTGATCACGTTCGGGGGCAGCGGCGCGTACAGCAGGGCAGGGGCCATTTTCTGCCCTTTCTTCAGTTCCCATCTGAGGAACTCAACCAGCTGCTTGCCCTTGGCGGCGTCTCGCTGGTGCTTGTAGACCAGGAGGTAGGTGAAGCCGGCGATCGGGTAGGCGTTTTTGCCCGGCTGGTTCACCAGGAGGATCCGGTAGTCGGCCGGCATATGTTTGGCTGCGCCGGCGGCGGCGGCCGAGGTGGAGGCGATGGAGGGCTCCACGAAGTGACCGGACTTGTTCTTCAGGTCGGCGTAGGGGAGCTTGTTTTCAAAGGCATAGGCCAGTTCCACATAGCCGAGGGAGTTGGCGGTGTTCTTGATCTGGCCGGAGACCCCTTCGTTCCCTTTGCCGCCCAGACCAACCGGCCAGTTCACCGAGGTGCCGGTGCCCACTTTGCCCTTCCAGGCGGGGCTTACGCTGCAGAGGTAGCTGGTGAAGATGGCGGTGGTGCCGCTGCCGTCGGTGCGGTGCACCACGACGATCGGCGCGTTGGGCAGCCTGACGCCGGGGTTGTCATGGACCAGGCGGGGGTCGTTCCACTTGGTGATCTGGCCCAGGTAGATCTCGCTCAGCACTTCGGGGGTCAGTTTCAGACCTTTGCCAACGCCGGACAGGTTATAGGTGACCACCACGGCCCCCATCACGGTGGGGATATGGAGCAGCTCGCCGTGTGCCGCCTTCAGTTCGGCGTCGGAGAGCGGCTTGTCGGAGGCGCCGAAGTCAACGGTCTGGGCGGTGATCTGCTTGATGCCGCCGCCGGAACCGATGGCCTGGTAGTTGAACCTGATGCCCGGTTTCACCTTGGCATACTCGCTGAACCACTTGGAGTAGATCGGGTAGGGGAAGGTGGCGCCTGCCCCGTTGATCAGGGTCTCGGCGCCGGCGCAGCCAAACATATGCCGGC
>JAJYCS010000066.1 GCA_021778115.1 Deltaproteobacteria bacterium | reverse complement strand
CCTTGTCTACAAACTGGGCCAACCCGATCTGGTCCTCTTTCAGGATCTCGAGAAACCGGTGGCCGCAGACCTGCATCCCGTCCTCCTGACGGGTCTTTTGCCAGACCAGTTCCGCTACGGCGCATATTGGCGGCGCATCGTCCTGCAGCGCAACCACCACCATGGCCAGGGGGGTGGGAATGGCGGCGACGTCAAAGCGTATGCCGCCGGCGCTGAGGTTCAGGGGGGTTTCAAGGAGTTTCAGCCGTGGGGGTGTCGGCTGGCGGAGGTCGTTGACCACCCGGCGCCATTCCCGCTTGAAGGCTGCCAGGGACGATTTCTGCGGTACGTGCAGCAGCGGGAGGGTCGCGTCGATGCGGGGCGCTTGACGGCGCTGGTAGATCTCCATGGTGCCCAGCGGTTTCAGCTCCAGGACCTCGGCGGCCGGGATGCCGGTCAGCTCGGTCCGTAACTGTACACCGACACCGAATGCCTCGGTGGATATCTTGAACTGCATCCCCGGGGCAAGGGGGGGGGCATCCCCCGAGAAGAGGCGGTAGGGGGCCTTGATGGTGAAGCTGGCGTCACTGCAGTGCGCCACCGTTGCCGAAAGTGACTCGTAGACCGATTCATCACGGGTCTCCGAGATATTGACCAGACAGACCTTCTGGCCTCGGCTGAAATAGCGGTCGTAGTTCATGTTGTCGGATCGCACCCGTGGGGTTTAACGGGTCAGCTTGCGATAGGTGATCCGGTGGGGGCGGTCCGCCTCCGCGCCTAACCGTTTGTGGCGGTCCTCTTCGTACTCCGAATAGTTTCCCTCGAACCAGACCACCTTCGAGTCGCCTTCAAAGGCCAGGATGTGGGTGGCGATCCGGTCCAGGAACCAGCGGTCGTGGGAGATCACCACCGCGCAGCCGCCGAAGTTTTCCAGCCCTTCTTCCAGCGCCCGCATGGTGTTCACATCCAGGTCGTTGGTCGGTTCGTCCAGGAGCAGCACGTTGGCGCCGCTTTTCAAGACCTTGGCCAGGTGTACCCGGTTCCGCTCTCCGCCGGAGAGCATCCCCACCTTCTTTTGTTGATCGCTGCCGGTAAAGTTGAAGCGGGCCACGTAGGTGCGGGCGTTGACGGTCTGTCTGCCCAGTTGGATCTGTTCCTGGCCATCGCTGATCTCCTCCCACAGCAGCCGGTCGGGGTTAAGGGCATCGCGGCTCTGGTCCACGCAGGCCAGCTGCACCGTCTCGCCAATCCGGATGGCGCCGCTGTCCGGTTGTTCCTGGCCGGTGATCATCCTGAAGAGGGTGGTCTTGCCGGCGCCGTTGGGGCCGATCACCCCGACGATGCCGCCTCGGGGCAGCTTGAAGGTCATTCCCTCGTACAGCAACCGGTCGCCGAATCCCTTGGCCACGTTATCGGCCTCGATGACGATGTCGCCCAGCCGGGGGCCGGCCGGGATATACAGTTCCATATCCTTGGAGCGCTTCTCGCCTTCCTGGGAGGCCAGCTCCTCGTAGGCGCTGATCCGGGCCTGGGATTTGGCATGGCGCCCCTTGGGCGACATCCTGATCCATTCCAGTTCCCGCTGCAGGGTCTTCTGGCGGTCGCTCTCCTGTTTCTCCTCCACCGCCAGACGGCCCTGCTTCTGCTCCAGCCAGGAAGAGTAGTTTCCCTTCCAGGGGATCCCTTCGCCCCGGTCCAGCTCCAGGATCCAACCGGCCACGTTGTCCAGGAAGTAGCGGTCGTGGGTGACGGCGATGACGGTTCCGGCGTAGTTCTGCAGGTGTTTTTCCAGCCAGGCCACGGTTTCGGCATCCAGGTGGTTGGTCGGCTCATCCAGGAGCAGAATGTCCGGTTTCTGCAACAACAGCCGGCAGAGGGCCACCCGGCGGCGTTCACCGCCGGACAGCACCTTGACGGGCGTATCCCCATCCGGGCAGCGTAGGGCGTCCATGGCCAGCTCCAGGCGTGAATCCAGATCCCAGGCATCAAGATGGTCAAGTTTTTCCTGCAGAACCGCCTGGCGGTCACACAGTTTTTCGAAATCGGCATCCGGTTCGGAGAACTTGTCGGTGATGCCGTTGAACTCGGCCAGCAGGTCGACAATCTCCTGGCAGCCTTCTTCCACGGTCTGGCGGACGGTCTTGTCCTCAGCCAGTTTTGGTTCCTGCTCCAGATAGCCCACCGTGTAGCCGGGCGAGAGTACCGCCTGACCGTTGAATTCGGTATCGACACCAGCCATGATCTTCAACAGGGTGGACTTGCCGGAGCCGTTCAGGCCCAGCACGCCGATCTTGGCACCGTAAAAATAGGAAAGCGAAATATCCTTGATGATCGGTTTCTTGTCGTAGAACTTCGACACCCGCATCATGCTGTAGATGACCTTTTTGTCGTCACCGCTCATTGCTGAAACCTCCTTGTAATGAAAGCGTTTTATGGCATGGCGGGCGTTTTCTGTCAATCCGTATCGGACAGCGGTATGTCGCGATAGTTGAAGAATCCTACAATATGGCTATACTCCCTCACATATCTGCGCTTCCAAGGAGAGAATTCATGCAACGTGCTCATGCTGTTATTGCCGTACTCATCGGTGTCGGTATCATGGCAACCTCGGCCTGGGCTGCCGAGACCGGTCAGGATGCTCTCTTCAACAAGCTTGACCTCAACAAGGACGGGGTGATCAGCCGTGAGGAGTTCACCTCCTGCCCCCTGGTCCGTACCCGTGACGGCCATATCCAGCATCGTGACCTCTGCGCCAGTCCCGGGGTCGCGCTGAGCATCGCCGAAAAGAAGCGGCTCTTCGAGCGGATCGAAGGGCATAATGACCATGCCATTACACGGAACCGTCTGAATCGTTTCGCGACACCGGACGGTTTTGCACCGATACGGTTTTAGGAACGGCCCCTCCCGTGCCGTCGTCATCCTCTCAGCTCTGGTTCATTGCCGATTTAATACCGCCGGAACGCCACCCGATAAGAGAAAGGCGGCCTGACGCGGGGGGCACTGCGGCAGGGAGGCGGCAGGAGGTGGGGTATGGCCAAGAAAACCGGTGACGGCGAAGTGGTCCAGCTGTCCAATGGTCCGGAATATCGGATCCTTGCAAACCTGTTCGGTCTGCTGCTGGCGGCCTCCGGGCTGCTGGCCGGCACCATGGTACGCGAGCGAAGCCTTGATTACTGGCAAGACGACCTGGTGCCGCTTCTGATCCTGCTGCTGGCCGGTCGGGGAGTGCTCAAACACGGCATGGACCTTATGCGGGACAGCATGGTGTACGCGGAGAAGAAGCAGGTGGTTGATGCCTTCCTTGCCAAACAGCCCCAGACGGTCTCCCCCGAACTTGGCGAACTGCCCAGGCTGGCGGCAAAGTCGCACTATTCGGAAGAAGAGGTACTGGAGGCGGTCGGCAAGAGGATTGAGGAACAGCGCGGACAGGCTGCCAAGAAGAACAAGTTCGCCAGCTGACATAGGACGCCATGACCACCGAACAGTCTCTCACCATCGAGTACCTGGCGACCCTGCTGCACGGGGCAGGACGGTTATCGCCGGAACAGGTCGGTACCATAGCGGCCAGAGGGCACCAGCAGGAGGCACGGCTCATGGCCGGCCATCCGGGGCCGGGACGACGGCTGCACAGGGGGGGGGAGCGTCCCTCGCCGGCCCAGGTGATCGCCTCCTTTGCCTTTGAGATGACGGGTCGCAACGGCGGGGTGCTGACCGAGGATACGATTACCGAGCTCCTGGCAGCTTCCCTCCAACTCCCCTACCTGAAGATCGATCCCCTGAAGCTCGACCTAGAGGTGGTCACCTCCCATATCCCCCGCCCCTTTGCCCTCAAACACCTGATCGTGCCGGTCTCTGCCAAGGAGAGGGAGTTGACCATCGCCGTCGCCGACCCGTTCAATGAGGCGGTGTTGGAAGAGCTGGCAGCGGCACACCGCCTTACCATCAGGCGGGTGCTCAGTTCCTGCTCGGATATCCAGAAGATTCTGCGGGAGTTCTACGGGTTTCGCGCCTCAGTGCGGGCTGCTGAGGCCGAGGAGAACGCCGCAATCGACCTGGGCAATCTGGAACAGCTCTTCAGGATGCGTGGCGAAAAGGAACTGGAGGGGAACGATCAGCACGTCATCTCGGCAGTGGATTTTCTCCTCTCCTACGCCTTCGACCAGCGGGCCAGCGATATCCATATCGAACCGAAACGGGACAAATTCCTGATCCGCTTCCGGCTGGACGGCATCCTGCACAACATCCACCTCCTGCCGAAACCGTTGCATGCGCCTGTCGTCTCCCGTATCAAAATTCTGGCAAGAATGGATCTGGCGGAGAAGCGGCGTCCCCAGGATGGCCGGATCAAGACGGCCCACAACGGCAAGGAGGTTGAACTGCGGGTCTCAACGGTGCCGGTGGCCTTTGGCGAGAAGGTGGTGATCCGCATCTTCGATCCGGACATCCTGCTCCAGGAGCTGGATACGATCGGGTTTTACCCGCGGGAATACGGACTGTTCAACAGCTTCATCCATCGTCCTAACGGGATCGTGCTGGTGACCGGCCCCACCGGCTCCGGCAAGACCACCACGCTGTACTCGTCATTGCGGACCCTGTCGTCCCCTGAGGTTAATATCGTCACCATAGAAGACACGATCGAGATGGTGCTGGAGGAGTTCAATCAGATCGCGGTGCAGCAGGCCATCGGGGTCACCTTCGGCACGATCCTCCGCACCGTGCTGCGTCAGGACCCTGATATCGTGATGGTGGGGGAGATTCGTGACCGTGAAACCGCCGAGAATGCCGTTCAGGCGGCCCTTACCGGTCATTTGGTGCTCTCCACGTTGCATACCAATGACGCCCCTTCCTCCATTGCCCGTCTGCTTGATCTGGAGGTGCCGCCGTATCTGATCTCGGCCACGGTGATGGGGATCGTGGCCCAACGGCTGTTGCGGAAGGTCTGCCCCCACTGCCGGGTGGCGCGTGAGCTGAGCAGAGAGGAGCGGGACTATCTGCAGATACCGCGCAGCAGGGTCAGGGTGGCCCAGGGTGCAGGGTGCAGGGAGTGTCGCGGTACCGGCTACAAGGGACGCACCGGCATCTTCGAAGTGTTGGAGATCACCGAACGGGTGAAGCCGTTGATCGGCGCCAAGGTGGACCCGGCGGAGATCGTCCGGGTCGCCGGAGAGGATGGTTTTGCCACCCTCCGGCAACTGGCGATCCGCAAGATGCTTGAGGGGATCACCACCTATGACGAGGTGGTGAGCATCACCGGATAGCGCCCCCGGCTGGGGGCCGTGTTCAGAAGCGTTTGCTCAGCCCCAGGTGAAAGGTGACATCGGGCGCCGTGGCCACCGCCACATCTTCACCAACCGCGATGTCAAGCAGGTAGTTGTCGAGCAGTTTCAGGGTGCCGCCGCCGGTCAGGTTGACGGCAGTGGTACCCAGTTCATCCAGGGAGCTGCGGTAGAAGGGGCTGTTCAGGTTGGTCTGTACCTTGAAAGCGATCCAGGAGGCCGGCGCCCAGCCGATGCCGGCGGCGCCGAAGCCAATGAGGTTGTTGCGTTGCTGTTTCAGGATCTCGCCGTTGCTGCTGACCATCCCCCCGGCAGAGGCGAAGAGCCCCAGGGTGCCCCATTCCGTGCTGCGGTTCATGGAGCCGGTCAGAAAGATCGCCAGGTCCACGCTGCCGGAGCCGAGGAGGTCGTTGCTGTTGCCGGTGGGGAGTTTCAGCTGCGTCCGTATGGCCAGGAGATCGTGGTCCTCATCCTGTCGCTGTTCGTAGAGGCGGTAGCCGGCCAGCAGGCTGATATCACCCAGCCCCCCCGCGGCATGGGTCATGTTCAGCCGCTGCACACCATCCTTCACGTAACGGTAGAGGAGGCGGTTGTGGGGCGCGCTGTCCCGCCCCCCTTGGGGCAGGCCCCAGAACCGGTGCCAGTCGATGATGAAACTGTCCAGAAATCCCCCCCCCTGCAGCACGACCGGGAGTTCGAGCCCCACTTCAAGGCGGTCCGTCAATCCGTACCGACCGGTCAGGGTCCACCGGTACTGTTCGCCGTCTAGAAGGATCTGCTCGTGGGTGGTGCTGCTGACGGTGTAGTTGCTGGCCACGTCCTGGGCGAGGCTTGCCCCCCAGCTGCCGGCCTGCAGCAGGGCTGGAGTGGTCTCATCGGGAAGGCCGTATCCCTGGAGCAGGGGGCTCCGGTTGACCGTGCGGAACGGCTCTATCTCAAGGGCCCTGGCAGTCGTGACCGGGAGTGCGGCGGCCAGCAGGCCGAGGCAGCAGACCGTGCTGAGGAACAGGCGTCCTGGTGGCGTCATAGACCCTCCGGTTTGATCCTGACCACCTGATGCACGCCAGGCAGTTGGGCGATGGTGGTCTCATCCAGCGACTGGGTGTTACCGATCACGCCGATGATGGTGCGGTTGGCGCCGGTGGACTGATGGATGTCGAAATTGCGGCTGATCAGGTATTCCTTCACGAAATCCAGCGATTCGTCGGGGGCATTCTTCTTCATGATGACAATCATTGGTCTGATCCATCCTCAAGAGCTTCAGTGGTCATGATCCGTTCGAGGCGGCGGGATTCGTCGATCACCCGCTCAAACAGTCTGACGATGGCGCCGCCATCCAGCGGGCCGGGGTTGTCCTCTTTCATCCGGGCAAAGATCCTTTTTTCCCGTCCCGGGTCGAAGACCGGCAGGTCGAGCCCCCTTTTCAGGTGGCCGATCTCCAGGGCCAGCCGGGCCCGTTCGTTGAAAATACGGAGCAATACGTCGTCCAGCAGGTCAATCCGTTGTCGCAGGGCGGCAATGTCCATGGCGACCTCAGGGGAACCGCTTCTTCATGATGGTGTCCCGCTGCCAGTTGCCGTTGTCCTGATCCGGGTAGTCGATGGTGTAGTGCAGCCCGCGGGATTCAGTGCGCATCTGGGCGCAACCGACGATCAGTTCGGCCACGGTGGCGATGTTGCGTAGCTCGATCAGGTCGGAGGTGATGATGAAATTCCAGTAATAATCATGAATTTCCTCCTGGATCAGCCTGATCCGCCGCATGGCCCGCTCCAGCCGTTTGGTGGAGCGGACGATCCCCACGTAGTTCCACATGAAGCGACGGATCTCATCCCAGTTTTGAGAGACCACCACCATCTCGTCGCTGTTGGTGGCGGTGCCGGAATCCCATTCCGGGATGTTGTCCCGCCAGTCGGCAGGCCGTTGGGAGAGGGTGGCGGTGGCGTGCCGGGCTGCCCGACCGGCGTAGACGGCGGCCTCAAGCAGTGAGTTACTGGCCAGGCGGTTGGCGCCGTGCAGACCGGTGAAGGCCACCTCGCCGATGGCGTACAGACCGGCGATGTCGGTCTCGCCGTTATCGTTCACCTTTACCCCGCCGCAGAGGTAGTGGGCCGCCGGCACCACCGGCAGCCAGTCCTTGGTCATGTCCAGACCGAACTCCAGGCAGGTCTGGTAGATGTTGGGGAAGCGGCTGCGAACGAAATCGGCCGGTTCATGGGTGATATCCAGGTAGACGCAATCGTCGCCATAGGTCTTCATCTCGTTGTCAATGGCCCTCGCCACGATATCCCGGGGGGCGAGGTCCTTCAAGTGGTGGTACTTATCCATGAAGGCGGTACCGTCACGGCGTCGCAGGATCGCCCCCTCGCCTCGTACCGCCTCGGAGATCAGAAACGATTTCGCATGGGGATGAAAGAGGGTGGTGGGGTGGAACTGCATGAACTCCATGTTGGCCACCGTGGCCCCGGCGCGGTAGGCCATGGCCACACCGTCGCCGGAGGCCACGTCCGGGTTGCAGGTGTAGAGATAGACTTTGCCGGCCCCGCCGCTGGCCAGAAGGGTGGTGCGGGAGGCGAAGGTCAGCACCTTCCCCCCTTTGATGTCCAGGACGTGGGCGCCGCGGCAGCAGTTGTCGGTTACCGGCTGGCGGGCGATCTTGGCGCAGGTGATCAGGTCGATGGCGATATGATACTCGAATATCTGGATGTTGGGATGCTGGCGGGCCGCCTCAACCAGGGCCCGTTCGATCTCCCGGCCGGTGATGTCTTCGGCGTGGAGGATCCGGCGGGCGCTGTGTCCCCCTTCACGGGTCAGGTCGTATTCACCGCTGGTGGTGGAGGTGGTGAACTTGACCCCCCATTCGATCAGGTTACGAATCGTGTGGGGGCCTTCCTCCACCACCATCCGCACCACATCCTCGTGGCAGATGCCGGCCCCGGCCACCATGGTGTCCTGGACATGGGCGTCAAATGAATCTTCGCTGGAAAAGACCGAGGCGATGCCACCCTGGGCGTAGCGGGTGGCTGACTCGGCGATCTCACGTTTGGTGACGATGGCAACCCGGCCGTGGTCCGCGGCCTGCAGGGCAAAGGAAAGGCCGGCAATACCGCTGCCGATGACCAGAAAATCGCTTGCAACAATCATGGGAAACTCCCGTCGGGCAGGTCTATAGGTGTAACGCGCGATTATTGAACCGGGCAGACCCCTTTGTCAAGGGATCAAGGGTTGTCTGGACCGTGAAAGTATGCCATAAGCAGAGGCGCTATGCGAACCATAACCAGCGCTGATGTTAGTCGTCCCCTCGCCTCCCGATCCGTGGTGACCATCGGCAATTTTGATGGCGTGCATCGTGGTCATCGCGAGCTGTTCCAGCGTGTCTGTCGGCATGCCCGCGAGGAGCGGGCCACTTCGGTGGTGGTGACCTTTGCCCCCCATCCGCTGCAGCTGTTGCGACCTGATCGCGCCCCCCAGTTGATTACAACCCCGGAGCAGAAGCGTGCCTTGATTGCTGAAAGTGATCTGGACCTGCTGCTGGTGATCCCCTTTACCCCCGCCTTTGCCGAAATGTCCGCAGACTCTTTTGTGCGGGATATCCTGGTGGCCGGTCTCGGTATGGTCCATCTGGTGATCGGCCATGACTACGCCTTTGGTCGTAACCGTGAGGGGAACGAACAGCTGCTGACCAGGCTGGCTGATACGTTGGGCTTCGTCGTGGAGTCCCTGGACCCGGTGGGTGACGGTGAGCTGATCTTCAGCAGCAGTGAGGTGCGGAGGCTGGTACGTCTTGGAGAGGTGGCGGCTGCGGCGCCGATCTTGGGGCGCTATCACCGGATCAGCGGTCAGGTGGTCCATGGCCGGGAGATCGGACGCTCCCTCGGTTTTCCCACGGCCAATATCAGTACCGAGAACCAGCTGATCCCCGCTGACGGGGTCTATGCGGTCTGGGTGGAGGCCCTGGGGGAACTGCATCAGGGGGCCTGCAGTATCGGCACCAACCCGACCTTCGCCGGTGGTGACCGGACCATCGAGGCGTTCCTCTTCGATTTCAACGCACCGCTGTACGGAGAGGAGATCAGTATCCAGTTCGCCGGACGGCTGCGGGGGCTGGTCAGGTTCGATAATCCGTCGGACTTGAAGGAGCAGATTGCCCGTGACGTGGCGACGGCCCGCACCGTGCTGGCATCGGGGCTGCCCCGCAGGCGGGAACCGTGAAGCGCACGACGCTCATGCTGGGGCTCGGCAGCGGTGTCAGTCTCCTGTTTCTCGGTCTCCTGCTCCGGAAGATCGATGGCCGGCAGCTGCTTGAGGCCCTGCAGCGCCTCGATGGCAGATATCTGATCGCCGCAGTTCTTCTTACCTTTGTCAGTTACTGGCTGCGGGCGGTTCGGTGGCGACTCCTGCTGTTGCATGAGCGTCCCATCCCCCTCCGTTCCCTCTATCCGGCCACCATCATCGGCTATATGGCCAACAACCTCTTCCCGGCCCGTCTGGGGGAGTTCGTCAGGGCCTGGGTCCTGGCCGAACGGGAACAGCTGAAGACCCCCACGGTGTTTGCCTCGCTGGTTATCGATCGGATGCTTGACGGTCTATCGGTGATGGTGATGCTCCTCATGGTGCTCCTGACCCTACGCCTCCCCCCCGGTATGGGACGTGCCGCTGTCATGTTGCGGGCCGGGGGGATCACCACCCTGGCGGTATATCTGGTAGTGGTGGTATTCCTGGTGCTGCTGAAAAGGCGGCCGATGCAGACCTTGCAGATGCTGGCCCTGGTTACCAGGCCGTTGCCCCGCCGCTTCCGTGAACGCCTGATCCCTCTGGCCGGCTCGTTTCTCGAGGGGCTGCGTCTGGCCCCTGGCGCCGGCAATCTCTTCATGATAGGCCTCAGTTGTCTCTTGATCTGGGTGACCGCCACCCTGCCGATCGATCTGGTGCTGCTGGGGTTCGGCATGCACCTGCCGCTCACCGCCTCGTTCTTTATCATGGTGCTACTGGTCTTCGCCGTGATGGTGCCGGCGGCGCCAGGCTATATCGGCACCTATCACCTGGCCTGTTATACCGGCCTGGCCGCCTTCGGGGTGCCTGACACCGAGGCGATCAGCATCGCCCTGGTCATCCATGGCATCAGCTTCTTTCCGGTCATCCTGGCCGGTCTGCTGCACCTCTGGGTCGGTGGTATCTCCCTGGGTGGGCTGCGGGCACGGGCAACGGCAGAGGGAGAGCGGGGGTGAGACGTCGACCGGTCTCCTGGATGGACCCCTGGCTGCTCGCCTCCTGGCTGCTGCCGTTCGGTCTCTACCTCACCACCCTGGCCCCGTCGGTCACCTTCTACGACAGCGGCGAGTTCATCACCGCCATCCATGGTCTGGGATCAGCCCATTCACCGGGTTATCCGCTCTTTCTGCTCTTCGCCAAGCCCTTCACCTGGCTGCCGTTCGGCAATTTCGCCTTCCGGGTGAACCTGGCCACCGCCGTCAGCGCATCCCTGGCCTGTTGTGGGGTCTTCCTGCTGGTTAGACAACTCCTTGCCGGGCATCCCTGTGCCGGCGAGGAAGTCTTCAGCGCCTTTGTCCTCAACAGTGCCGCCCTGACCGGTTCGCTGCTGTTTGCCGTTTCGCCGCGGCTCTGGCTGCAGACCAATCATGACAAACCGTACCCGCTGTTGGCCTTTCTGGTAGCCCTGACCTTTCTCTTCCTGCTTCGTTGGCGTGAGGGGCTTGTGGCGGGGGATGACCGGCCGGCCTGGTGGTATGGGGTCGGTTTTCTGGCCGGCCTTGCCACCGGGGCCCACCAGACCATCATTCTGCTGGTGCCGGCCTGGCTGCTGTTCGTGGCCCTCTCCGAACCTCGACAGCTTCTGCGGCTGCGGGAGCTGATTCTGACCGTCGCCGCTGCCCTGGCCGGCAGTGCGGTACAGCTCTATCTGCCGTTGCGGGCTGCGGCCGGGGCCCACCAGAACTGGGGTGACCCCAGCAGCCTCTCCCGTTTCCTCTGGCATTTTCTGCGTAAAGGCTATCCGGAGGAACCCCATGGCCGGGACCTGACCCTGCTGATGCATCACTTTGCCTCCTTCTCCATCCCCCGGGAGTTCGGCTGGATCGGCCTGCTGTTCCTTGTAGCGGGGCTCCTCTGCTGCTGGCGGCGGCACCGTCCGCTGGTCGTCGCCCTGGTTGCGGCGCTCTGCACCTTCTGGGCGGTGCTCGTCCGTCTGTTCAACCCCCAGCCGGAGTCGATCTTTCTCACCGAAGAGTTCTATACCCCGCTGGAC
>JAJYCS010000065.1 GCA_021778115.1 Deltaproteobacteria bacterium | reverse complement strand
CGCCGTGTTGCCGTTACTTGAGCAACTGGCCCGGGGTTCAGATGAACTGGCTCAGCTGGCAACGGAGCAGCTGCATACCCTGCGGAGCGGACAGGCATGAAAGACGCCACGGTAACTGCCGCCATCCACGAATTCATCCGGCACCTCCTGTCCGCCACCGCCGCCACGAGTCTGTACGGCATCTCCCATCAGCAGGTGGTCCGCCTGCTGGAGGTGACCCATGCAAGCCTCTGCAAGGCGTTGGAGGCCCGCCCCGATATCGCCATGCTGGAGGTTGACGGCGAACTGGTCATCGACGCCGAACCGCAACCTTTTTCCCTGGTGCTGGACCGTTTTACCCGCATGCTCAGGGAGAACGGCATAGGGCATCTCCGTTTTCTGGCCGGTGTTCCCCAGGAGGAGCTGTCACGGTTTGCCGGCGCCCTGTCCCGTCAGGGGCAGGTGTCCCTTGCATCGGATACCCACATCCGGGTGGGCAAGGTGGAACTGCCGGAACAGGGGGGGGATGCGGGTAGTCTCGGCGCCGGCAGCAGTGGTGGCCTCCATGGACATTTCCGGCTGGAAGACCTGCCCGAATTTGAACTGACACGCATGGCCGAACTATACGACGCTGTTAGGCGGAAGGAGCGGCTCAGGCCAACCGGTATTGCCGACACGGTGGCGGAACTGGTGGAGGCATTCAAGCGTGAAGGAGAAGCACTACTGGTAACGGCGGCATTGCGGGAGCAGGATGAATACACCTTTACCCACGTTGCCAATGTCTGCATCCTGACCATGGCCCAGGCCCTCTCCCTGGGGATCAGGGGACAACTGCTGAACGATATCGGTATGGCGGCCATGCTGCACGATGTCGGCAAGATGTTCGTACCGGATGAGATCCTGACCAAACCGGGGAGGTTGACCGATGAGGAGTTCGACCTCATGAAAAGCCATCCGGTCAAAGGGGCACGCTATCTGCTGGAGACCCCCGGCGTACCCCGTCTGGCCGCCATTGTAGCCTATGAGCATCATCTGCGTGATGATCTGAGCGGCTATCCCGCTGTACCGGCCGGCTGGTGCTTGAACCTGGCCAGCCAGCTGACCGGCATTGCGGATATCTTTGACGCCATGCGGACCAGACGTCCCTACCAGTCCCCCAGACCACCCGATGAAATCGGTAATCTGCTGTTATCCAAGGCGGGCACTGAATTTAATCCCCACCTGGTCCAGAACTTTCTGTTGCTGCTGGCCCGCCGCCAGGGCCATTAACCCCGCTTCCGCCGTTTCTTGTCCTCGTACATCTCAAGGTCGGCCAGCCGAATCGCCTCATGCAGACGAGACGGCACATGGGTGGTGGCACACCCCAGGGAAAAACGAACCGGCAGCCCCTGCGCGGAACTGCAGCTGCCATGGGCGAGCAGTTCCCGGGCACGCTCCATGATAGTGGCCATCATCTCCTCATCCACCCCTTTTAGCAAAACGGCGAACTCATCGCCTCCCAGCCTGACAATGGTATCACCCCCGCGAAATACCTCCCGCAGCAGCTCGGCAGCGGCCCTGATCAGGCCATCACCATGGTCATGGCCGTACTGGTCGTTCACCGCCTTCAGGCCGTCCAGATCGGCAATAACCACCGAGATCGGGGCATCCCTCCCCTGGCTCAGCCGCTCCAGTTCAGCCTCAAAAAAGGCGCGGTTAAAGAGCTGTGTCAACTCATCATGGGTGCTGAGATAACGGAGACGATCCTCCATCTCCCGGCGTTTCGTCACATCACGGGCCACATGGACCGCACCCACCAGATCCCCGTAACCGTCAAAGGTCGGATTGACCGTGATATGGAAATAGCTGCCCAGATGGGGGATATACACCTCGGCCTCATGGGGGTGACGATCCTTGAGCAGGGCGGCATGAGGGCAATTCTCGGGGGGATGGCTGGCGCCGTGAAACTGCAGGTAACAGGGGCCAACCCCGTCCAGAGTGTCACCGACAAGCCCCAACTGCTCACGGGCCGCCTTGTTGATATGCACGATCTGGTGCGCCGTATCGATTACGGTGACCAGGTCGGGAATCGTGTCAAAGGTCTCCCGCCACTGGAGATTGGCCAGCTCCATGGCCCGCCGTGCGGTAGCCCGTTCCTCTTCAAGCTTGAGGCGCCCCATAAAGCTTCCCAGGCCCCGCGTGGCGGTCATGACCATGGAGGTCTCGGCATCGGACCAGGCACGTTCACGGTGCATGTCGTAGAGGCTGGCAAACCCCCACAGACTGCCTTCTTCAAAAATAGGGGTCATCAGCAGGGAACGGATCCGCAGGCCATCCAGGATTGACCGCTCCTCCGGCGGAAAAGAGGCGCGAGGCCCTGAGACCGACTTCCCCTGGCGCAACATCCTAAACCACCGCTCCACGTAGGGGAGTTCCGGGGCATCAGGATCGATACCGTCCAGCACCCGTGATACCAGCTCACCGCTGGCAAAACCGCTCACCAGTTGCACCTCCCGCTGGGCGAAGGGGGAGTCACCATAGCGGAACAGACAGACCTTGTCGGCCTGGGCCGCCTTGGCCATCTCCTGAAGGGCAAAATCCACCGCATCCTGGTTTGCATCGGCCGAGAGCAGGTATTGGATCGCCATATTGATACCGGCCAACAGGCGCGTCTGCTGGCCGGCCAGCCGCTGGCTACGCAGAATGGCCGCCTCTTTCTGCAGGACAAAAAACAGCTGTTCAACGTTGAGTGGTTTCAGCAGATAGCCATCAATCTTCAGATTGATGGCCTGGAGGAGATGTTCGGCATCGTTACAGGCCGAGATGGTTATGACCGGCACGGTGGGGCGCTCCTGCTTGATATGCCGCGCCAACTCCAGGCCCGACATGGCAGGCATAACGATATCGGTCAGCACCAGATCAGGCAGATGGCGACGAAACAGCTCGAGGGCCACCCGCCCATTTTCCGCCAGGTACAACTCACCGCAGATGGGCGCCAGTATCCGGGAGATATGCCGGCGCACCTGTTCGTCATCCTCGGCAAACAGAATTGAGAGTTCACGCAGATCAAGGGGCGTAGCCACCGGAGCGGCTGTCTTATGGGGGACCATGCAGACCTGCTTCCGCACGCATTTCAGTGTCATTAACCGTTCATTCTCTAGCGTGGAATGCCGATGCTGTCAACCACAGAGCGACATTATTTTCCCTTCATATCTTCACCTGCTGAGGGGCTATCCCGCAGGAAGATCAATACTTCCCTTTTGAGCCGTCAGTTGGTATACAGAATCATTGCCATCCCCTGCGGCCGCCCCGTTGCGGCCTATCCTCATTTTATCGAAGGAGAGAGACCATGAGTGAAATCGTCGACATCTATGCCCGGGAGATCCTTGATTCCCGCGGCAACCCAACCCTGGAGTGTGAGGTGTTCCTTGAGTCCGGCGCCTTTGGTCGGGCTGCCGTCCCTTCCGGTGCCTCCACCGGCGAACGGGAGGCACTGGAGCTGCGCGACGGCGACAAGGGACGCTATCTGGGCAAAGGGGTGTTGAAGGCGGTTGAGAATGTCAACAACCGGATCGCCGACGAGCTGATCGGGATGGAGGCCAGTGATCAGGTGGGGATCGACCAGCGGATGCTGGAGCTGGACGGAACGGAATTCAAGAGTACCCTGGGGGCCAACGCCATTTTGGGGGTCTCCCTGGCCGTTGCCAAGGCGGCTGCCGAAGAGGAGGGCCAGCCGCTCTACCGCTACATCGGCGGTGCCAACGCCCGGGAACTGCCGCTGCCGATGATGAACATCCTAAACGGCGGTGCCCATGCCGATAACAACGTGGATATTCAGGAGTTCATGATCATGCCGGCCGGCGCTGCCTGCTTTGCCGAGGCGCTGCGGATGGGGGCCGAGATCTTCCATGCCCTGAAAGGGGTGCTGAAGGCTAAAGGCTACAACACCGCTGTTGGCGATGAGGGTGGTTTTGCCCCCAATCTGAAGTCCAACGAAGAGGCCCTGGAAGTGATTATGGAAGCGATCGTCAAGGCTGGTTACAAACCGGGCGAAGATGTACTGCTGGCCCTGGACGTGGCCTCTTCTGAGCTGTACGACAAGGAAAAGAACCTCTACACCCTGGAGAACGAGGCACAGAAAGAGAAGACTCCGACCCAGATGGTGGATTTCTACGAAAACCTGGTCAACAAGTACCCGATCATCTCCATTGAAGATGGTATGGCTGAAAATGACTGGGATGGCTGGAAACTGATGACCGACCGTCTGGGCAAACGGATCCAGATCGTGGGGGACGACCTGTTCGTGACCAACCCGGCCATCCTCAAGGAAGGAATCCAGAAAGGGATTGCCAACTCGATCCTGATCAAGCTGAACCAGATCGGCACCCTCACCGAGACCCTGGAGGCGATCGAGATGGCCAAGCGGGCCGGCTACACCACGGTCATCTCCCACCGTTCCGGCGAGACCGAGGATACCACCCTGGCCGATCTGGCGGTGGCGGTGAACGCCGGCCAGATCAAGACCGGCTCGCTGTGCCGCACCGACCGGGTGGCCAAGTACAATCAACTGCTGCGGATTGAGGATGAACTGGACACCACGGCCCTGTTCAAGGGCAAGGATGTCTTTTACAACGTAAAAAAATAAGAGTTGGCCGACAGCCACAAAACACGACGAGGCGGGGAGCGATCCCCGCCTTTGTCATAGCTGCGGCAAGCGCTACAGACTGTGGCGAAACTTCACCAGGGCATAGAGGCAGACGATTCCGCCGATGGCCATGGCGACATCCCGCAGCCAGGGGATCGGTTTTTCCAGCATGGCATAGATCAGCGGGTCCAGGAGGGCGGTGGTCAACAAGGTGGTTCCGCCCCAGGTCAGCAGTTTTTTCATGGTACCCCCTCTTAACGTCTCACAGCAGATTGTTGACACCATAGCGTGACAAGCGACGATTGGCAACGGTGGAACGTGGCAATCTGCGCCAGATATGGTATAGCAAACAGAACAACAAAACAGGAGCCCGGCCCATGGATACCCTCTCCCGTTGGAACCGTTATCAACAGCTTCTCTGCCACGTCCCTTCCCTGGGACTCTGGCTGGACATAAGCCGGATGGGGTGTGACGAGGCTTTTCTGCACCAGATGGAACTGCCCATGCAGCAAGCCTTCACCGAGATGCGGGAGCTCGAAGGCGGCGCCATCGCCAATCCTGACGAGAACCGGATGGTGGGGCACTACTGGCTGCGTGACGCCGGACTCGCACCGTCCGCGGAGATCAGCCAACAGATTACGCAGACGCTTACCCGCATTACCCAGTTCGCCACCACCATCCATACCGGCGGCATCCCCTCCCCCGCCGGCAGACCGTTCAGCACATTCCTGGTGATCGGCATCGGCGGCTCCGCACTGGGGCCACAGTTCGTAGCCGACGCCCTGGGCACCGCTGACGATAAGATGACGCCGTTCTTTCTGGACAATACCGATCCTGACGGTATGGACAGGGTCTTCAGCCAGATCGGTAACCTGCGTGACTGCCTAGTGCTGGTGATCTCCAAAAGCGGCTCCACCAAGGAAACCCGCAACGGCATGCTGGAGGCCAGGGCAGCCTGGCAACGGGCCGGGCTCGACTTCAGCCGTCAGGCCGTGGCCGTCACCGGCGAAGGGAGCGAACTGGACCGGCTGGCCGTTGCGGAAGGCTGGCTTGCCCGCTTCCCGATGTGGGACTGGGTGGGCGGCCGGACCTCGGTTACCTCGGCGGTGGGGCTGTTGCCCGCAGCCCTGCAGGGGCTGGATATCGCGGAACTCCTGGATGGTGCGCGGCTGTGCGACCAGGTGACCCGCGGCACCGAAACCCGCAGCAATCCGGCGGCCCTGATGGCGCTTATGTGGCACCACGCTACCAACGGACACGGCGCCAGGGATCTGGTCATCCTGCCGTACAAAGACCGCCTGCTGCTCTTCTCCCGCTACCTGCAGCAACTGATCATGGAATCCCTGGGCAAACAGTTTGATCGCACCGGCAGACAGGTACACCAGGGGCTCACGGTCTACGGCAACAAGGGGTCAACGGACCAGCATGCCTACGTGCAGCAACTCCGCGAGGGGGTGGCAAACTTTTTTGTGACCTTCATCGAGGTGTTGCAGGATCGGGAGGGGAAACGACTGGAGGTGGAACCGGGGGTAACCAGCGGTGATTTCCTGTTCGGCTTTCTCTACGGCACTCGTCAGGCCCTGACGGAACAGGGGCGTCCCTCCCTGACCATCACCGTTGAATGCCTGAACACCCGCACTGTCGGCGTTCTCATCGCCCTGTTCGAACGTACCGTGGGACTTTACGCCTCGCTCATCAACGTCAACGCCTACCACCAGCCCGGCGTCGAAGCGGGCAAGAAGGCGGCCGGCGCCATCCTTGAGCTGCATGGCAAGGTACGGGCGTTCCTTACGACACAACCTGGAATGACCTCACCTGAAGCGGTGGCTGCCGCCATCGGAGCCCCGCAGCAGGTGGAAACTGTTTACGCGCTGCTCAGACACATAAACCAGAACCGGCCCCGGTAAACAGAAAACGCCCCTCGCAGACGTTACAGCTGCAAGGGGCGCGATCTCAACCATTACCGGCACAACTCAGAACTCAGCCTCGCGGCTCTCCTCCAACAGTGCCTCCAGCTCGGCTATCTGCATCTCGCCGATATCCAACACCTCCGCCTCCAGGGTCATGGCCAGCGCCAGGTCCGGCTCATGCTTCAGCCCTAGTCCGATACGATGGCAGGTCTGGTTGACAAACCGGACGATGGCCAGCATCTTGTTGACCGGATCCCACTGATCGTTATGGTGATCACGTACCACGTCGCAATACATGGCGGGGAAATTCCAGTGCTGCATCAGACGATACCCCTGCTCCACATGCATCGCCTCGAATATCTCCATGATCAGCTCCTCGTCAAACAGCGAGCTGATCACCCCCGCCTGCACCAGCCGCTCAATGGCCTTCAGGAGATAGAGCTTACCCACATCGTGCAGCAGAGCCGCCAGATAGATCTCATCAGCGATGCCGCGCATACCGCAATTGTGGGCCAGCCAACGGGCCCCCAGGGCCGCGCCATGGCTGTGGAGCCACATCGCCTGCATGTAACGGTCGAGGGCCGGATTTTCAGAATGATGCGACGATGCCTGGGATGCGGCAATGGCGATATTGATCACCTGCTGTGCGCCGAGACGGATCACCGCCTCCTTGATGGTGGCCACCTTGGTCCGCCCCATGTACATCGGGGAGTTGGACATCCGCAGCATCTGACTGGCCAGGGACTGGTCCTCGTTCGCGACCTGGGCAACCTCATCAACGGTGAAATCGTAATCCGACAGCATCCGCTGAAGTTTCAGCGCCACCGGATGGAAGATCGGCAGCTCGATCGGTTGTGAGGCCAGCAATCTTCTGACCGTCTCTGGTAACACCACCTGGGACATGCACCCCTCCTGAGGGCTCGGCAGCCAACTTAACAGCCTCTTCTTATCTTATGCCCATATTCCAGCGGGTTGTCAATTATCCCGTTGACCGACCGTCAGGTTCACCGGATACCTTCGCATAAGGTCGCCACGTTTTTTTTCCATGGTCATCACCGGCACGGTGCGAACCTCGCCAAGACCTGCCTGCCGGAAGAATCCCTCCATCTCGACCAGGGCAAATCCGTGATGCTGCACCCCGGTGGGGTCGTCGTGAAATAGGCCATCCTCTGCCTGGAGATCGGCAATACAAAGCATGCCGTCCGGTTTGAGGATCGCCTGAAACCGCTGCACCAGGGCCGCCACATCAACGATATGATGCATGGTCATGCTGCTCACCACCAGATCAAATCCGTTGGGCAGTTCTCCTGCCCCGTCGTGCGGCACCAGGTAAGGATGGACATGTGTGAATCCCGATGCAGCCAGTTTGCCGGAGAGCTGATCAAGCATCCCAGAGGAGCTGTCGGCCGCCACCACCTCCCGCACCAACGGCGCCAGGGCCAGGGTGACCAGTCCGGTGCCGCAGCCGAAATCAAGAACCCGCATGGTAAGGGAAGGGGTTGCCACCCGGATGATGGCATCGGCCACGGCACGGGCCAGCTGAACCCGCCGTGGTTCCTGATCCCACCGTGTCGCTGCCTGGTCGAAATCACGCAAGAGCTGTTTCGTCTCACTACGCTTCATACCGTATCTCCTCGTTGACAGACGCGATCCCATGCCTCATAGCCGTCGCCGGCCAGGGCCAGAAAACGTTCAATCCGGTCGCGATAGAAGACCCGTTGCGTTGTCTCCTGCAACAGGTCGGCCAGTTCATCGGTAGCGATCAGGTGCCGCGTATGCAAAAACGCATACCAGGCGCGCAGCCCCTCCAGATAGCGGTCCAATACCTCCAGAGTGGGTTCAATGCTGTGGGTGATGTACCAGTTCCCGGCAAAATAGCGGATCTGGCCAGGCTGGGGACGCAGGATGTTTTGTTGTAAGAAGTCCATCTGATAATCACGTACGTAATAATCCACCGCATAGGCAAGTTCAGAAGCAGATTGATCAGTTAAACCAGAATACTTCAAGTGGTCATAAAATTGTTGCAGCAGACGGCGGCAGAGGCCCTCCACCCGCAACTCATCTTCCAGGGTTTCAAAATCAAATTCATCCTGGTCGTAGTCAATCTGTGGGAGCTGTTCAGACATGATAGAATCAACCTTTAACGGAAGTTGCGCGGGTCAAGGGCGTCACGAATCCCCTCACCCAGCAGATTATAGGCAAGAACGGTAATGAGTATCGCCAGGCCGGGAAACAACGAAAGCCACCAGGCAAATTCGATATAATCCTTGCCGGACGTGAGGATGTTTCCCCAACTGGGGGTGGGTGGCTGCACCCCGATCCCCAGAAACGAGAGGGCGGATTCGGTCAGGATCGCCCCCGCCACCCCCAGCGTGGCTGCAACCAGCACCGGAGACAACGCATTGGGCAGGATATGGCGCACCATGATCCGCAGATCGGAACAACCGATGCAGCGGGCCGCCATGATGTACTCCATCTCGCGGATAGCCAGCACCTCAGCACGCACCAGCCTGGCCACCCCCATCCAGCCGGTAAGACCGATCACCACCATGATGATCCAGATGGAGGGTTGGAGAAAGGCGATCACCGCAAGGATCAGGAAAAAAGTCGGGAAGCAAAGCATGATATCCACCAGACGCATTAACAGGGTGTCAAGCCATCCCCCGTAATACCCTGCGGCCAACCCCACCACCGCCCCGAGCAGCACCGCAATCCCCACCGCCACAAAACCGACCTTGAGCGAGATTCGAGCGCCGAACAACACCCGGGTAAGCACATCCCGTCCCAGTTCGTCGGTGCCAAACCAGTGCTGCCAGGAAGGCGGTTGCAGCACCTTCCAGGCGTTGATGGTGGTCGGTTGGTAGGGGGTAAGCCAGGGGGCCAGCAGCGAAAGGATGAACAAAAGCAGCACCACCGCACCTCCGGCCATGGCCAGCCGGTTACGTTTAAGCCGAGGCCAGAAGACTGCGCCTATGAAAGAGCGCTTCAAAATCGGCATCGATCTCAACTCCGACGGATCCGGGGATCAGCCAGGGCGTAACTGAGATCAGCCAACAGATTACCCACCAGGGTAAGAAAGGCGCCGATCACCAGGATCCCCATCACCAGGGGGTAATCACGGGACATGACCCCCTGGTAAAAGAGCTGTCCCATACCGGGGATGGCAAAGATGGTCTCAAAGATGACGCTGCCGCCGATCAGTCCGGGGAGGGAAAAACCGGCCAGGGTGATGAGCGGCAGCAGGGCGTTACGCAGGGCGTGCCGCCAGATCACGACCCGTTCCGGAAGCCCTTTGGCCCGGGCGGTGGTAATGTAGTCCTGTTCGATCACCTGCAACATGGCTGACCGCATATAGCGCGACACACCGGCCAGGGAACCGAAGGATGCCACCAGGATCGGCAGGAAAAGATGCTTGGTCAGGTCCCAAAGGCGGCCAAACCAGCTGTAGCCCTCATAGCCGAGGGTATGCAGGCCTGAGATCGGCAGCCAATGCAACTTGACCCCAAACAGATACATAAGCAGCAGAGCCAGCCAGAAAGTGGGCACGGCAAAACCGAGAAAGACAAACAGTGTGATCCCCTTGTCCAATAGTGCGTTTCGATGCACCGCTGCCATGACACCGATCGGAATGGCCAGACCGAACTCAAGCAGCAGCGCCACAATGTTGAGTGAGAGGGTCACCGGAAGCCGTTCCTTGATCTTGTCCAGCACCGGACGGTTATCGCTTGAAAAGGAACGGCCGAAATCGAGGTGAGCGAGCTGTTCCAGCCAGGTCAGATACTGGACCTGTAGAGGCTTGTCCAGCCCATAGAACCTCTGTAATCGTTCTCGCGCCTCCCTGCCCACCTTGGGATTCATGGCGGTCTGCATCTCCACCGGCTCGCCCGGGGCCAGGTGAATAACGGTAAACGTAATCAGCGTAATACCGAACATCAGCGGGATCAACAGGAGGATACGGCGTATCAGATACGCAGTCATTTTAGTTCACGTTGTTGCAGATAGGCGCGAAAGGCGCTGAGGGCCTGACCGCGATGACTGATGTGATTTTTCTCTTCCAGGGCCAACTCGGCCATGGTCTGTTGAAAACCATCCACCAAAAAGAGGGGATCATACCCGAACCCCCCCTCGCCCCGCAGCCCGTCCAGTATTCGACCGGCAACCAATCCCTGAAAGACCTGTTCAGCGCCATCCGGATGGACAAAGGCCATTACACAGACAAATGCCGCCCTTCGGCTGGCTGACGGCAGGAGAGCAAGTTCCTCCAGCAACTTCCGGTTGTTCGCCGCATCGTCGGCTGCAGGGCCGGCATAGCGGGCCGATACTACCCCTGGGCGGCCATCAAGCCCGTCCACCACCAGGCCGGAATCATCGGCAAGCGTCGGCATACCGCTTGCCAGGCAGGCCTCACGAGCCTTTTTCAGGGCGTTATCGACAAAAGTGGCCCCATCCTCTATGGTTTCGGGCAACCCGGGCAGATCGTCAACGCAGAGCAACTCCGTTACCAGACCGTCCAGTACCGCCTGAATCTCCAGGAGCTTGCCCCGGTTGCGGGTGGCCACCAGCAGACGGTTCATCGCTCGAGGGCCTGCTGTTGCAGCGTAAACAATTGACGAATGCCATCCATGGCCAGGTTGCGCATGGCATCCATCTGCGCAATGGTAAACGGCTCCGCCTCGGCCGTCCCCTGCACCTCGACAAAACGACCGGATGAGGTCATGACGAAATTCATGTCTACCTCTGCCCCGGAATCTTCCAGATAATCAAGATCAAGCAGCGGCTCGCCGCCCACAATGCCGACGCTGACCGCCGCCACTGCTTCCTTAAGGGGCGAGGCGGACAGTACCCCTCGCTGCAGGAGGGTATTGATCGCATCCGTAAGAGCCACGTAGGCGCCGGTGATGGATGCGGTGCGGGTTCCACCGTCAGCCTGTATCACATCGCAATCGAGATAAATGGTCCGTTCACCCAAAAGCGCCATATCAGTCACTGCACGCAATGATCGTCCGATCAGACGCTGAATTTCGAGCGTGCGGCCGGATTGTTTGCCCTTGGCAGCCTCACGGGGTGAGCGTGTATGGGTGGCGCGGGGCAGCATGGCGTACTCGGCGGTGACCCAGCCGGTGCCTTTACCTCGCAGAAACGGCGGCACCGTTTCTTCCACCGA
>JAJYCS010000008.1 GCA_021778115.1 Deltaproteobacteria bacterium | reverse complement strand
CTGGTAGCGACAGACGTGATACTGCCGTCCAGCAGATAGTCCGTCAGGTAGATCAAACCAGAGAGGGCAAGCAGCAGCGTCAACATCAGACGGGGGTGGTGTATGAACAACTCTTTCTTCAGCATACGGAAACCTCGTCACAGGGCAGGATCGTACTCCCTGATAGCGGAGTGGCGGGCACAAGGCAAGCGGTTTCACCGACGCCACCCATCACCAGAACGGAGACGGTCAGACGATCAGATTGTTGAATGCCGGCAGCAGCCGGATGGTGAGCGGTGTGCTGCCAAAGGGATCACCGTCAAGCTGGACCGGTTTCCCCCCGGAAACGGTGATGGTCTCCTGCTGCACCAGCAGTGACGCCGACGTTTCAAAACGCCTCCGCGCCAGGACTGACAGGGTAAAACGGATCAGATCAAGGGAACGGTTAAAGGTGATTGGTACGATCTGCAGCTGATCGTTCAACAGGCCGGCCTGGGGGGCCAAACGGTAGGGGCCGGCGTAGTGGGCGGCATTGGCGATGATGGCGCTGGTACAGGTGATGGCATGACCGGCAACGGTGATGGTGAGCGGGCTACGGTCCCACTGGAGGTACTGGCGCAGGCCGGCCAGGATATAGGCCCCCTTGCCGAAGAGCCGTTTCTCAGAGGGGCGGACAGCGGCCACGGCGGCGGCATCACAGCCGATGCCGGCCATCAGGATAAACCGTCTGGTCCCGACGGATGAGGTTGCCTCCCCCACCGCAAAGGGGCGGTGGGCGCCGCGGACGATCCGATTGACGGCGTCCCGCAGAGATCTGATCCCCAGTTCACGGGCGGTGACGTTGGCGGTGCCCAGCGGGATGACCCCCAGCGTGGCCTTCCCCTGCGGCATGCTGTTGATCACCGTGTTAACGGTGCCGTCGCCGCCGACGGCGATAACGGTGGGAGGCGTTGTTGCCTGGGCGCAGAGCGCGGCAATGGTCTGCTGCGCCTCGTCTTGGGCATGGGGATAGTAGGGGTGGACGGTAAGGCCGGCAGCACGCAGGCGGATCAGCAGCCGTTCTGCCCTGGCAGGGGTAAAACCGCCTGAAGCGGGATTAAAGAAGAGGTGGATGGTCCCTCTGGGATTCCCGGCAGGCGTGAGGATCACTGCTGTTTGACCGTCATCGCCAGCCAGATACCGGACAGGATAAAGATAACGTTGGCGCCCCAGGCGGCGAGGAGGGGGGGCAACACCCCGCTGCGGCCGTAGGACTGTACCGCAGCGTTGACCACAAAATAGACAAAGCCCAGGGCCACCCCCACCCCCACCCCCCTGGCCACGCCGGCGGTCCGGCCTGTCCTGAGGGCGAACGGGATACCCAGCACCACCATCACCAGGGCCGCGAAGGGCGAGGCCAGTTTTGCATGCATCATGGTCAGGTAGCGGCTGGCGTCATACCCACCACGCTGCAGACTCCGGGCATATGAACGCAGCTTACGGAAGCTCAAATTATCGGCGTTGTTGTCCAGAAGCCGCAGGTCATCCACCTTGAGGGTGAGGCTCACCGGTAGCTGCGACAGCGTCCGCACCCCACCCGGGCCAGTAAAACTCCGTAACCGCGCCTGCTCCAGTATCCACCCCCGGGGGCCGTAAACCGCACGCTGGGCATCCATCCGCTGCAGCGGTTCCATCTCCGGGGAGAGGTCCCAGAGGGTCACCCCTTTCAACATCACCGCGTCCGGGTCAAAGGCCTTGGCCTGGAGAATCAGGTTGTTTGAGCGGAACCAGATGTTGTTGAGACGAAAGAAGGTGTCCCGGTTCTGTTTCTTTATCAGCACCTTCTCCACGTAATCCATCCGCTGATAACTGTTGGGCACCAGCAGTTCGGCATTCAGGAGCAGCAGAAGGCTGCAGAAGAACCCCAACACCAGGAGCGGGGCAACGATCCGGGGGAGACTGAGTCCGCAACTGCGCAGGGCGGTCAGTTCGCTGCTGCGGGAGAGGGCCCCCAGGGCCAACAGGGTGGCCATCAGCACGGCAAACGGCATGGTCTGCCCCAGCATCTCGGGCATCTTGAAGAAAAAAAACTCAAAAACCGCCGGTAATGGTGCGCCGGCCCGCATGAACCGGCCAAACTTGTCCATCAGATCGAGGATCAGATAGACCGCCAGAAACCCTGCCTGACAGAGCAGCAGCAGGCGCAGCCAGGTGGCGGCGAGGTACCGGTCCATGATCCTCATCAGGCTCTCCTCCGGCGATACAGCAGTTCCCGCAGCGATCGTTCCTGCACCGCAAGCCGGAAGAGCAGCAGGCCGACCAGCAGAAACAGCAGGTTCGGCAGCCAGAGGGCAACGGCCGGTGGCAGCCCACCTTTTTCAGCCAGGGTACGGAGAAAAGAGAGTAACACGTAGTACACCAGCAGGATCAGGATGCTGGCGGTAAATCCGGCCCCTTTACCGGAGCGACGGTTGGAGACCCCCAACGGCACCGCCAGGATGGCAAACACCACAGCCGCCACCGGGAAGGCAAACCTGCTGTGCAACTCAGTCAGCGCCTTGTTGCGGCTCTGCCCCCCCCCCTGCTGATCGCGCGCGGCCTGCAGCAACTCAGGCAAGGTCATATCCTGCTCACTCCTGACCAACGGAGGGCTTTTACCCGGTCTCGCCACCAAAAGGTATTCGGCAAAAGAGACCAGACGATATCCCCCCTTGTTGTCCTGGCTGTGTACGCTGCCGTTACGCAGGAGGATCCGCAGGGAGCCGTCGGCATCCTCCGAGCTTATGACACCGTCACGGGCGAAGATCGTGAGGGGGCGGGCAGGGTCCCGTTCGTCCTCGATCATGACCCGCTGCATCCGGTGGGTCGCCTCGTCATAACGGTCCACATACATCACGATCCCCGGCAGGTCATCACGAAAGATCCGCTCCTTGATGGCGGCAGCCGCGTATTTGCGCACCACCTCAAGGGAAAAACGCTTGAAGCTGGTATTACCCCACGGCACCGCCACCAGGCTGATGAAGAGGGTGATGAGGGCCGCCGCCAGGGCGCAGAGCAGCACCGGCGGCAACAGGGAGGCCAGACTGAGACCGGAGGACCTGAGAACGGTGATCTCGTTATCGGCGGAGAGTCGGCCAAAGGTCAGTAATACGGACAAAAGCAGCGCCATCGGGATGGTCAACACCAGAAAGGAGGGGAGCAGATAGCCGATGAGCCGCAGCACCTCCATGGCCGGCACCCCGCCACCCACCACCATCTCCATCAGCTTCACCATCCGCCCCATCAGGAGGACCAGGGTAAACACGGCGAGACCCAGCAGAAAGATACCGCCGATCTCCCGCATCAGATAGAAGCTGATAATCCGGTTTTTCATGGGGCGGCATGATACATGAGTGCGCCGCCGCTGTAAAGGCGGGCCGACTGGGGCCCGGAGGGGCTGCTTTCATTTTGCTTTCACCCGAATGGTCACCGTATACTTTTTCCCCCGATCAGGGCATACTCCACCTGCAACGTTACCTCAAGGGACGCAGACACCATGACCACCTCCACCAACCCCACCATTTTACTCCTTGAAGATGAAGATGCACTGCGACGCGGCATCGCCACGTACTTTGAAGACAGCGGATACCGAGTCTTCTGCGCCGCTAACGGACAGGAGGGGCTGACGGTGCTGCAACGGGAACAGATCGATCTGGTCTTCACCGATCTGCTGATGCCGGTCATGGGTGGACTAGAATTTATCACCGAGATGAGCCGCGTTGCACCGCAGATACCGGTTATCGTGATCTCCGGTATCGGTGTGATCAACGACGCGGTGGAGGCGCTCCGCCGGGGAGCCTGGGAGTACGTGGTCAAACCGATCCACGATCTGACCGCACTGGAACACTTGGCACGACGAGCCCTGGAAACCACCTGCCTGCGCCTGGAGGTGGAGGGGCTGAAACAGAAGCTGCTAAACGGCGCCATCCAGCATCCCGAGGTGTTTGCGGCAATCCTCACCCAGTCACCGGCCATGCTCTCCCTGTTCCGTTACCTTGAGGTGGTTGCCCAGACCTGTCAGCCGGTGTTGATCACCGGCGAGACCGGAACCGGCAAAGAACTCTTCTGCCGGGCGATTCACGCTGCAAGCGGCCGGAGCGGCAGAATGGTGACCGTAAACCTGGCCGGACTCGATGACCAGATGTTCGCCGACACCCTGTTCGGCCATGCCCGGGGTGCCTTCACCGGCGCCGACAGGTCCCGTGAGGGGCTGCTTGTCCAGGCCGCCGGCGGCACCATGGTGCTTGATGAAATCGGCGATCTGTCGGAGACATCCCAGATCAAGCTCCTACGTCTGTTGCAGGAGGGGGAATACTATCCGCTGGGCACCGATTTTCCCGCAAGAACCGATGCCCGCTTTGTTCTTGCCACCCACCGGAATCTCAAGGATATGGTCCGAAACGGTTCCTTCCGACAGGACCTCTACTACCGACTCGCCACCCATCAGGTACAGATCCCCCCCCTGCGCTGCCGGCGTGAGGACCTGCCGATCCTGGTACGCCATTTTCTCCACGAAGCGGCCCAGGCCCTGCAAAAGATGGTACCCACACCGCCACCGGAACTGTTCAGCTACCTGGGGGCCTACCCCTTTCCCGGTAATGTCCGTGAATTGCAGGCCATGGTCTTTGATGCTGTGGCGCGTCACACCCGGGGGGTACTGTCGCTTACGAGCTTCCACAGCGCCATCGGTGCCCCCGCCGAGCTCCCGCAGACAGCCTCACCCGGTGCCACCGGTGTAATCATCCGCGACGCTACCGGCGAACGGATACCGACGCTGAAAGAGGCTGAAAAGTCCCTGATTGCCCAGGCGCTGAAGATGGCCAACGGCAATCAAGGGCTGGCCGCCAGCTATCTAGGGATACAGCGCTCGGCCCTGAACAAACGACTGGCCCGGCAACGACAGACTGCTGACTGAGCTCCCAACCCCTGCGACATTCCGCACAGACCTGTGGCATCACGCTAGCGGGATAACAGGCCATACATCAGACGTTCTGCTCTCTGACAAGCTGCAGGCGATGACCGACGTCCCACCCACCCGCAGGGTGATCTGAAATACAACCAGCTGATATGACACTATGCTATCACTTGGCACCCCCCTTGCTTACCGTATACCGGTTTACTAACAAACTCCGCCGACCCTGACGGAGCAAACGGCAAGGAACGCGTCATGACAATAAAAAGGTATCGTGATTTAAGTATCTTCACCAAGATCATGGGACTTTCACTCACCACCTGGCTGATCCTGGCGGTGGCCGCCTACGGACTGCTCATCCCGTTCATCCGCACCCTGATCGTCAGTGAAAAAGAGGCGGCAACCAGCGCCCTGGTCCAGCAGGTAACCAGTCTGCTGGGGGACTATCAGAAACAGGTAGACCGTGGCGCCGTTACGGCGGACGAGGCCCGGAAACGGGCCGCAGAGCGGATCAGCAGTATTCGCTATGACGGGGGCAGCAACTACCTCTGGATCACCGACCTTACCCCACGGATGATCATGCACCCGATCAAACCGGAACTTGACGGCACCGACGTAAGCCAGGTAAAAGACCCCAACGGTAAGGCGCTCTTTGCGGCCATGGCCGAAACCTGCACGGCGAAGGGACACGGTTTTGTGAGGTACTCCTGGCCGAGGGCCGGCAGTAGCAAACCGGTTCCCAAACTTTCTTACGTGCAGCTGTACCGCCCCTGGGGCTGGGTGATCGGCACCGGTATCTATGTCGATGATGTGGATGCCCATATCCGGAAGATCCAGCTGACCATTGGCGCTGCGCTCCTCCTGCTGCTTGGTCTGATCGTATTCTCCTCCTGGCTGGTGGCCCGCACCGTCACCTTGCCGGTGAAGGCGGTGGTGGACAGCATCAAGGATATCGCCCAAGGAGAGGGAGATCTGACCATACGTCTGCCAATCCACGGCCGCAACGAGATAGGAGAACTCTCCGAATGGTTCAACACCTTTGTCGGAAAGCTCCACGGCATCATTAGCCAGGTGGCCGGCAACGCCCTGCAGCTGGCCTCTGCCGCGACTGAACTGCAATCTACCTCCCGGGAGATGAGTGAGAGCGTAAGCCAGCTCTCTTCCCAATCCACCACCCTGGCCACGGCAGGGGAGGAGATGGCTGCCACCAGCAACGACATCGCCGGCAACTGCCACCATGCCGCCACCAATGCCCAGCAGGCAGCGGACACCACCCGGCAGGGGTTTGAGGTGGTGACCAACACGGTGGCCGGCATCCGGTTCCGCGGAGAAAAAACACGGGAAAATGCCCAGCTGGTGGCCTCTCTGGGGGAACGTTCCGAACAGATCGGCGACATTGTTGGTACCATCGAAGATATCGCCGACCAGACCAATCTGCTGGCCTTAAACGCCGCTATCGAGGCGGCCCGGGCTGGCGAACAGGGTCGAGGTTTTGCCGTGGTGGCCGATGAAGTGCGGGCCCTGGCTGAGCGGACCACCCGAGCCACCAAGGAGATCGGCACGATGATCCGGGGGATTCAGCAGGAAACAAAGGCCGCCATAGCCTCCATGGAAGAAGGGGTCAAGGGGACCGAACGGGGCGCCGGCGAGGCGGCCCAGTTGGAGATCTCACTCCAGGGGATACTGGACCAGGTGAATGCCGTTACCGATCAGATCAACCAGATCGCCACAGCGGCTGAAGAACAGACCTCGACCACCCGTGAGATCAGCCACAACGTGCTGAATCTGAACGATCTGGCCCACCAGAACAGCCGCGGCATCCAGGAAACCGCCATAGCTGCCGGCAATGTCTCACAGCAGGCGGAAGAGCTGCAACGACTGGTGGGACAGTTCAGATTATAACCCCCGGTTAGGGACGGGCCGTCACCCGCCCGGCAAAGGAGCAAACGCCCTGATGATCCTGACGATTACCTTGCGTCGCCCGGTACGGTTGCTCTGCTGCGCCTTCGCCCTGCTGTTCCTGACAGCGGCGTCACTTTGGGCTGCCCCCCTCACCCTGCGGATGGGGCTGGAGCAGAACCCGCCCCTGTCCGGGGTCTCCCCGGCAGGGAAGCCTGAGGGGCTGTTCGTGGACCTGATGGATGCGGTGGCCCGTCAGCAGGGGTGGCGGATCGACTACTTCTCCTGCACCCTGGACAACTGCCTTGATATGCTGGCCAACCACCGGATTGATCTGATGGCTCCCCTGGCCTGGACGCCGGAGCGGGCCAAACGGTTCCGATTTTCCCGTGACGAGGTGGTCAGCAACTGGGGGGTCATCTACGGCCCTCCCAACAACCGGATCAACTCCTTCCTCGATCTGCAGGGACGCACCATCGGGGTGGTACCCGACGACATCCATTACCTGAAGCTGCGCGAACTCCTGGACAAATTTGGTGTCACGGTGGTGTATCGGTCCTACCCCACCTTTGACGCCGCCTTTGCCGCCCTGCAGCGGGGCGAGGTGAACGCGGCGGCGGTGGGCCGCTTCTTTGCCATGCAGCGCGCCCACAACTACCGGGTTGAGGCCACGCCGATCATCTTCAACCCGATCCATGTCCACCTGGCCATGGCGCCGGGGCTTGCCCCCCAGGTGGTGGCGGCCATCAACCAGGGGATCACTCTCCAGAAGACCACCCCCAACTCGGCCTTCCATCAATCGGTGCAGCGCTGGCTGCACCACCGCACACCCGTTACACTGCCGTTATGGCTGGAGATGGTGATCGGCACGGCCCTAGTCCTGCTCATAACCATGATCATCACCAACCGTCTGCTGCGTCGAGCCGTGGCCCGTCAGACCGCCACCCTGGCTGCCAGCCAGCAGCTGTTCAGGTCGATCTTCAACAGCACCTTCCACCTGCAGGGGCTCTTGGCCACCGACGGCACCCTCCTGCAGGCAAACCGGGCGAGCCTGGCGTTTATCGGCGTGGAGGAACAGGAGGTGGTGGGGAAGAAGTTCTGGGACACCCCGTGGTGGTGCCATGACCCAGCGGGACAAAAAAAGCTGCGGGAGATGATCGACCGCTGCGCCGGCGGTGAGACCATCCGGATGGAGGCGACCCACACCGACCGCCACGGACACCTGCGGGTCATCGACTTCAGCCTCAAACCGCTGCAGAACGAGGCAGGCGACCTGCTCTACCTGATCCCCGAGGGGAGGGACATCACTGAACTGAAGCAGGCCGAGACGGAGCTGCAGCAGAAGAGCGTCTTCCTCAACACCATCCTGGAAAGCATCCCGTTTGGCATCTGGGTACGGGACAACCAGACCCGCCTCATCATGCAGAACCGGATCAACGAGGAACAGTACCGGACCCAGCTGGGGAAGACCGCCCGTGAGGCAGGGCTGGCCGAGGATATCGCCAAGGTGTGGGATCTCTACTATGACCAGGCATTTTCCGGTGAGACGGTGGACCTTGAGGCGCGGGAAGGGGAACGGATTCTGCGGAAGATCGTTGTTCCGGTGTTCCAGGACAACGTCATCACCGCCATCTTCGGGATGAACATCGATGTCAGCGATCGTCACCGGATGCTCCAGGAACTCCACGACAGCGAGCGGCGTTTCCGTGCCATCTTCGACGAGGCGCCGTTCATCATCACCCTGAAAGACCTCCAGACCGCCGCCTATCTGGATGTCAACCGGGCCTACTGCCAGTTCAACCAGGTGCCACGGGAGGAGGTGCTCGGCAAGCGGCCCACGGAGATCGGCAGCTTCATCACGCCTGATGAGCATGTTCGGATCGCCGCCCTGTTGAAGGAACACGGCTTGGTGGAGCTGCAGAACATCACCATCCAGCGGGCCGACGGCGAGGAGCGGTTCGCACTGATCTCCTGCCGGATCGTCCGGATCGGCGGAAGGCCGTGCAACCTGACCGTGATCCAGGACATCACCGATCTGAAGCGTACTGAAGCAGCTCTGAAGGAAACCGAGAGCCAGCTGCTCCAACTGATCGACCGTGCCCCCCTGGGGATCGCCATGACCGACGGCAGCACCATCCGCTACGCCAACGACGCCTTTGCCCGGATGGTGGGGCTTGAAGACGCCGCCCTGGCGCAGGGGCAGACCATCTTCGGCTACTTCTCTCCCGCCTGGCAGGCGGAGGTGACCGAACGGTCCTCCCGCCGGATACGGGGGGAAGCGGTCCCCAGCAGCTACGAATCGGAAGGACTGCGTCGGGACGGCACCCTGTTTCCGATGCAGGTCTCGGTGGTGCGGATCTACCGGGAGAACGAGCCGCGGCTCTTGATCTTCTTCCAGGACCTGACCGAGCAGACACGGCAGCGGGACCTGCTGATCCAGAACGAGAAGATGGTGATGATCGGGGGTCTGGCGGCCGGCATGGCCCACGAGATCAACAACCCCCTGGGGATCATCGCCCAGGATCTGCAGAACCTGGAACGGCGCCTCTCACCGGCCCTCCCCAAAAACAGTCAGGTGGCGGCGGGGCTGGGGATGAATCTTGACCTCCTGCAGCAGTATCTGAAAGCGCGGGAGATCCCCAGCTATCTGACCAGCATCCGGGCTGCCGTCCGGCGCACCTCCTACATCATCGACAACATGCTGCAGTTCAGCCGCCAGAGCAGTATCGGCTTCCAGCTGGCGCCGCTGCATGAGGTGGTGAACCATGCCCTGGAGCTAGCTCGTGGCGATTACGCGTTACGCAAGAGTTATGATGTCCAGGGGATCGCCGTGCACTGCGCCTACGACCTCGACCTACCCACCGTGCCGATGAAGGTGACCGAGATCGAGCAGGTCCTGATCAACCTGTTCAAAAACGCCGCCCAGGCCATGGCGACTACCTCCGGCGAACGCCACATCAGGATTAGCACCCGCCGGGACGGCGACCATGCCCTTCTGGAGCTGTGCGATAACGGCCCCGGCATGAGCGAGGAGGTGCGGCTCCGGATCTTCGACCCCTTCTTCACCACCAAACCGGTGGGCTCCGGCACCGGCCTGGGGCTCTCCGTCTCCCACGCCATCATCACCCAGAACCATCGAGGCAGCATCTCGGTAACCTCGAGTCCCGGCCAGGGCTGCTGCTTCAGCATACAACTCCCCCTGAAACAGGATATCGGCACATGACCATCCCACCCCACCACCCACAATCCATACTGGTGATTGACGACGATGCCGCCCTGCGGCGCAGCATTGTGGCCTATCTGCAGGATTCGGGCTTCCAGGTTCACGAAGCGGACAGCGGCGAGGCAGGGCTGCGGCAGTTCGACGCGGCGAGACCCGATCTCGTCTTGACCGACCTGATGATGCCGGGTCTGGACGGCCTGGGGGTGGTCACCGCCATCCACGCCCGCTCACCGGAGACACCGGTGGTGATCATCTCCGGCAACGGTTCGGTCAGCTATGCCATAGAGACGGTGCGCAAAGGGGCGTGGGACTACATCACCAAGCCGATTCACGACTTTGCCGTCCTGGAGCAGGTGATCGCCAAGGTCAACGAACGGGCCGCTGAACTGCTGACCACCCGGCGGCGCCAGGAGGCCCTTGAACAAACCGTTGCCGATCAGGGCCACCGCCTGCAGCAGATGGAACGCCTTGATCCGCTGACCGGGCTGCCGATGCGCCAACAGCTGCGGGAGCTGTTCGACGGCTTCGTGCGGAGTGCCGACCACGCCTGCGACCTGTTCATCATACTGATGGATCTGGATAACCTCAAATCGGTCAACAAGACCCTCGGGCATGAAGCCGGGGATCAGCTGCTCGTAGCAGTGGCCGAGCGCCTCAGGCAACATAAGCCGCCAACCGCAACGGTGGGCCGTTTGGGCGCCGACCATTTTGTGATCATGATGACCGACTGCCGGGAGGTGCATACCTGTATTCAGGCCTTACGCCAGCTGCTGGCGCCACCGTTCACACTCCAGGGGAGCGAGCTGTTTATCACGGCCTGCCTGGGGGTTGCCGTCTTCCCCCACGACGGCGAATCGCTGGACAGCCTGCTGCAGCACGCCAACGCAGCCCTGTCCCAGGCCAAACTGCTGGGCAGCAACCGCTATGCCTTCTACTCTTCGGAACTGGGCGATCGCCTCCGGACCCGGATGACACGGGAGGCCGGTCTGCACCGGGCCTTGGAACGAAACGAATTCTTTCTGGAGTACCAACCGAAGGTCCTTGCCAAAAGCAGCGCCATCTGTGGCATGGAGGCGCTGTTGCGCTGGCAGCCGTTCCATCAGCCCGAGCTGGTCTCACCGGCAGATTTCATCCCGATCCTGGAGGAGACCGGCATGATCGTAGAGGTGGGACGATGGGTGCTGGAGACCGCCTGCCGCCAGTTCATGGCCTGGCAAGGGCTGTTCCGCCCGCTGCCCCAGGTCTCGGTCAACATATCAGCCATTCAGTTCAACGCCGGCGATCTGCCGGCCACCGTCGCACGGATCATCGCACAGACCGGCATTACGCCGGACTGCCTCTGCCTGGAACTGACCGAAAGCGTGGTGATGCAGGAGATCCCCCAGACCATGGCGACCCTGCACGACCTCCAAAAACTGGGCGTTCGCCTCTCCATCGATGACTTCGGCACCGGCTACGCATCCTTGAACTATCTTCAGCGGATGCCGCTCTCCGAATTGAAGATCGACCGTTCCTTTGTCAAAGAGCTGCCCCAGGGCAAAAACGCCCTGGCCATCGTGCAGTCAGTGCTTTCCCTGGCGACAAATCTGGGCCTGACCGTGGTGGCCGAGGGGGTTGAAACCCCCGAACAGGCAGCGCTGCTGGCCGCGCAGGGGTGCCACGAGCTGCAGGGGTTCCACTTCAGCCGGCCGCTCCTCCCCCCACAGTTTCTCCAACTCCTCTCCCTTCAGCCCTGAACAACAAACGCCCCTCTGGTTAGGCCAGAGGGGCGTTTGAGTGTGCTCATGGGGATAAAGACGCTGTCAGGCCTTCCACTGGCCATGCAGTGTGCAGTATTCACGGGCGGTAACGGTGGAGGCGGTGACGCAGAAGGTGGCCTCGGGGGCCTGCCCAGGCTCCAGGAACTGCCGATAGACCGCGCCGTCGGCAATCAGCTCGATCCACTCGATGTAATGCTTCTCATCCATCGGATGGGCAACACTCCCCACCTTGACGGTAATGCTGCCGTTCCCCCGCTCGATCACCGGGAGATGTTTCTCCTTGGCCGCATCGACGGTGTTCTCCTCCTGCAACTGCATCGGCTCGCCGCAGCAGACGATGCTGGCGCCGCCGCCGTGCATGACTTCGATGATGTTACCGCAATGGGGACACTTGTAAACTTCAAGACGCTTGGGCATGGCACGCTCCTCCTTGGGGACTGGGTACGGCGCAAGGCCGGTGTAAACATTACATCACTCTACCCCAATTTCCATGTATTGCAAGCAAAAAAGATAAATATTATCTTGTTTGTCACAAATATCCCGCGGTGGGGAGGCTAGACGTTGAATCTGAAGTGCATCACGTCGCCATCCTTCACGACGTACTCCTTCCCCTCCAACCGCATCAGCCCCTTCTCCTTCGCCCCCGCTTCGCCGTTACAGGCGATATAGTCGTTGAAACCGATCACCTCGGCCCGGATGAACCCCTTTTCAAAGTCGGTGTGGATCACCCCCGCCGCCTGGGGGGCCTTGGTCCCCCGGGCGATGGTCCAGGCCCGCACCTCCTTGACCCCCGCGGTGAAATAGGTGATCAACCCCAACAGGTCATAACCGGCCTGGATCAAACGGTCAAGCCCTGACTGGGCCAGCCCCATCCCCTGCAGGAACGCCTGTTTCTCTGCAGGGTCCAACTCGGCGATCTCGGCCTCAAGGGCGCCGCAGATCACCACCACGCCCGCCCCCTCGCGGCCGGCGATCTCTCGGACGCAGGTCACAAAGGGGTGACTGCCGTCCAGGTCGTCCTCCGCCACATTGGCCACGTACAAGACCGGCTTGGCCGACAACAGGTGCAGATCCCGGAGCCAGAGGCGCTCCTCGTCGGTCTCGGCGCAATCCCCGACCTTCTTCCCCTGTTCCAGGAGCTCCTTGATCCGCTCGTACAGCGCCACCTCATCCTTGGCCTTCTTGTCGCCGCTGCGGGCGAGCTTTTCAGCGCGGAGCAGCTTCTTCTCCAGCGTGTCGAGGTCGGCAAGGGCCAACTCGGTATTGATAATCTCAATATCATCCGCCGGCGAGACCTTGCCGGCCACATGGACCACGTTATCATCGTCAAAGCAACGCACCACATGGAGTACCGCATCAACGGCACGGATATGGCCCAGAAACTGGTTGCCCAAACCCTCGCCTGCGCTGGCCCCCTTCACCAGTCCGGCGATATCCACAAACTCGATGGTGGTATACTGACACCTTTGTGGGTTGACGATGACGGCAAGCC
Organism: Deltaproteobacteria bacterium; assembly: GCA_021778115.1. Taxonomy (GTDB): domain Bacteria; phylum Desulfobacterota; class Desulfuromonadia; order Geobacterales; family Pseudopelobacteraceae; genus Trichlorobacter. The sequence goes on along the minus strand of JAJYCS010000008.1, from coordinate 35,498 downwards.
GATCGATGCGCGGGTCAGGCACCTGCACGATCCCCACGTTCGGATCGATGGTGCAGAACGGATAGTTGGCCGATTCGGCGCCGGCGCTGGTGATGGCGTTAAAGATGGTGGACTTGCCCACATTGGGAAGACCGACGATACCGCAATTAAAGCCCATGATCCGTTATCCCTCCAGGAAATTCCTGTTGTTGTAGAGACTCATAGCCTTGGGGACCCCCTCGTCAAGGGCGGTCTCCAGCATCTCCAGCGCGCCGTCAAGGACCCGGGCGAACTGTTCCATCTCCGCCGGGGCAAAGGGGGAGAGGACATGACTGCTGACGTCGCCGTGGAGCGGACGGCCGGTCCCCAGGCGCAGACGAAGAAAATCGCCCCGTCCCAGCTGTTCCATAATGGAACGCAGACCGTTCTGGCCGCCATGTCCGCCACCCTGCTTCAGACGGGCGGTCCCCAGGGGAAGGTCGATCTCATCATGCACCACCACCAGCTGCTCCGGCTTCAGCTTGTAAAACTGGAGGGCCGGTATGACCGAGCGGCCGGAGAGGTTCATAAAGGTCTGGGGTTTCAGGAGCACCAGGCGTTTCCCCTTCCGCTCCCATTCGGCGGTCAGACCGCCGAACTGCTTCCTGGTCAGGGCAAGCCCCTCAAGGTGGGCCAACCGGTCCAGAAACAGAAAACCCGCGTTATGGCGGGTCCATTGATACTGTGGGCCGGGATTACCCAGCCCTGCAATGATGAGTGTTTCCATGGCGTCTCACGGCACGGTAGTCGCGTCAGCGCTCGACGCGACTACCGTTGCGCGGCATGACCTCTCAGGCCGGGGCCGGGGCTTCTTCATCCTTTATCTTACCCAGCACACCGACAATGGCAGCCTTGGGGTTATCCAGGCACTTGACCCCGTCCGGAAGACAGAGGTCCTGGACATGGATCGACTGGCCGATCTTGACAGCGGTGATATCCAGCTCGATATGCTCAGGGATGCAACCGGGGAGACACTCGATATGCAGGCTGTGGTGGGCGAAATCCAGAAGCCCCCCCTCCTTGACGCCGGCAGCGGTCCCTTGCAGCGAGACCGGGACGTTCACCCGCACCTTCTCGTTCATATTCACCCGGTGAAGGTCCACATGTTCGGGCGTGCCCTTGATGGCGTCGCGCTGAATGTCGGCCACAATGACCACAGTCTGGTCCAGGCTCCCCCCCCCCTGCAGGGTTATCAGGTTGTTCAGCCCCCCCTCGCCGGCAATGGCGGCGGATAATGCCTTGGGCTCAAGACTGATCGGTAACGGCTCCATGCCGCGGCCATAGACAACGCCGGGTATACGGCCGGCGGCGCGCAGCTTGCGGCTGATCCCCTTACCGGTGCTGGTGCGGGCTTCAATTTTCATCTGGGTCTGTTGCATTTGTTCTCCTCCAATTCGCAGCGGTTCCTTCTGGGCCACGAAGTTTATAGTCCTGGCTTATAGGCTAGATAAACAGTGAACTGACCGATTCATCCTCGTGGATCCGGCGGATCGCCTCCGCCAGCAGACCGGCCACGGTAAGGACCTTGATCTTGCCGGTCCGTTCCGCCTTTTCGCCGAGGGGGATGGTATCGGTCAACAGGATCTCTTCAATCACCGAACCGTTGATCCGGTCGATGGCCGGACCGGACAGGACGGCATGGGTGGCGGCGGCATAGATGGCGGCGGCGCCGTTCTGCTTCAGCGCACCGGCCGCCTGGGTCAAGGTGCCGGCGGTATCGATCATGTCGTCCAGGATGATGGCGATCTTGTCTTTCACATCCCCGATCAGGTGCATCACCTCAGCCACGTTGGGGCCGGTGCGACGCTTGTCGATCAACGCCATGGGACATTCAAGGCGCTTGGCAAAGGCGCGGGCCCGTTCAGTACCGCCAGCGTCCGGGGTTACCATCACCAGATTCTGGCCGACAAAACGTTCCTTGAGGTGGGCGAGGATCACCGGCGCGGCATAGAGATTGTCCACCGGGATATTGAAGAAACCCTGAATCTGGGCGGCATGAAGATCGATAGTCACCACACGGTCGGCGCCGGCGGTGGTCACCAGATCGGCCACCAGCTTGGCGGAAATGGGGGTGCGGGGTGCGGCCTTGCGATCCTGACGGGCGTAGCCGTAGTAGGGGATAACTGCGGTAATGGTGGCGGCCGAGGCCCGCTTCAGGGCGTCGGTCATCACCAGAAGTTCCATCAGGTTGTTGTTGGTGGGGGCGCAGGTGGACTGCACCACGTAAACGTCACGTCCACGGACGTTCTCGCCGATCTCCACCATCACCTCACCATCGGAAAAGGTCTTGACCCGGGCCGTCCCCAGGGGGACCCCCAACGCGCCACAGATCTTCTGCGCCAGTGAGGGGTTTGAATTGCCGGTGAAGACCCTGATCTTGTCGTACATGAGGCAACGTACCTTTCTTGCTTTTCGTACAATCCCCAAGCGGAGATGAATCGGTCAAACGGTCTCAACCACCGCCACAAACCAGTCCTGCCGGCGCTGTAAGGCCGCACCGGCCTGACGTGCGGTGGCCTCGTCGTCAAACAGGCCGAACACCGTCGGTCCGCTGCCCGACATCAGGGCGCCGACCGCACCAAGCCCCACCAGTGAGCTCTTGATCTCGGCTATCACCGGAAAGGCAGGAATAGTTACTGATTCAAGATCGTTAGCCATGATATCGCACAGCTCGGCCACCGTTCCGAAAGAGTTTGGAAGTGTAGCCAGCCGATCCCGTTGTGTCAACTGCAAATTTTGGTAGACCCAGGCGGTGGAGACCGGCAGATTGGGATTTACCAGCACCACCCAGACCGCAGGCACCTGCGCCAGGGGGGTCAGAAGTTCGCCAATCCCTTCCGCCAGTGCAGTCTGCTCAAAGAGGAAGAACGGCACATCGGCCCCCAACCTGACGCCGATCTCCATCAGGCGTTCACGGGAGAGCCCCAGCCCCAAGAGTTCGTTCAACCCGAGGAGCACCGCCGCACAGTCGCTGCTCCCCCCCCCCAACCCGGCTGCCACCGGGATATTCTTGACTATGGCTATCTCGATCCCCTGATTGGAACCGGCCAGTTCCAGCAGGGCGGCGGCAGCCTTCCAGGCGATATTCCCCGCCCCCTCCGGCACCCCCTCTCGACCGCAGCTGACCCGGATCCCCGGCTGCGATTTCAGGCGGATGGTAACCTCGTCACAGAGATTGACCCGTTGCATGATCATCCGCAGGTCATGATAACCGTTGGGGCGGCGCCCCACCACATCCAAACGGTAGTTTATCTTGGCAGGGGCCTGCATCACGATGGTCTGCACCATTATGTCGTTCTCCGGTAGTTTGGCATGAAAGGAATTATCCTGTGGCGAAATAGGTCTTTGTACCTGAAACGGGTCGTGGAACGCAAGGTCAAAGACCTTGCAGAGTGTGATATTCACCGATATACTTTGAAGAGTTCGTACTTTTTAAGCCTGCAAAGGAGTCTGTTCCATGTCCATGGCTATCCGCCTCCCCGCTGAATGGGAACCACAGGATGGCGTCCTGCTGGCCTGGCCCCACGGAGCGACCGACTGGGCCGACCAGCTGCCGGAGGTGCGTCGGGTCTACGCCGACCTGATCACCGCCATCAGCCGTTTTGAGAAGGTCCTGCTGACCACACCCGATCCCGATGAGGCACGGAGTTGGCTGCTGCAGGCCGGCGTGCCGACGGAGCGGGTTATCTTCGCCGCAGCCCCCACCAACGATACCTGGACCCGTGACTGCGGGCCGGTGACGGTACAGGTCAATCAGCAACCGGTGCTGCTTGATTTCGGCTTCAACGGGTGGGGGCTCAAGTTCGCCGCCGACCAGGACAACCAGCTCACACGCCGCCTGAAGGCCCAGGGCCTCCTCATTCCACGGCTCAACACCATCGGCCTGATCCTGGAGGGGGGCAGCATCGAAAGCGATGGCGCCGGCACCATCCTCACCACCAGCGGCTGCCTGCTCTCCCCGAACCGCAACCCGCAGCTGGACCGTCACGAACTGGAAGGGGCGCTGCAGTCGCTTTTGGGGGCCCGCAGGGTACACTGGCTGGAACATGGTCAGCTTGCCGGAGATGATACCGACGCCCATATCGACACCCTGGCTCGACTCTGCCCTGACAACACCCTGCTCTACACCGTCTGTGACGACCCCGGCGATGAGCACTACCAGCCACTCAACCGGATGGCAGCTGAACTGCAGGGACTGCGGGACCAGACAGGCAGGCCATACCGCCTGCTGCCGCTCCCCTTGCCGGCCCCCTGCCTCAACCATGCCGGCCACCGCCTGCCGGCCACCTACGCCAACTTCCTGGTGATCAACGGGGCGGTGCTGGTACCCACCTACGGTCAGCCCACCGACAACGGGGCCTTGGCCATGATCGGCCTGGCGTTCCCCGGCCGCGAGGTGATCGGCATCGATTGTCTGCCGCTGATCGAACAGCACGGTTCGCTGCACTGTATCACCATGCAGCTGCCTGCGGGGGTGCTGCCATGAGCCGTCTGCCCGTTGCCCTGATCCAGCAGAGCTGCAACCGTGATACTGCAGCTACCCTGGCCCATACCTGCGACATGATACGTCAGGCCGCCACCGCCGGCGCCCGTCTGGTGGCACTGCAGGAGCTGCATACCGGTCCCTATTTCTGTCAGACTGAGGAGACGGAGCTGTTCGACCGTGCCGAGCCGATCCCCGGCCCCACCACCGACCGGCTGGGGGCCCTTGCCGGCGAATTGGGGATTGTCCTGGTGGCATCCCTGTTCGAGCGGCGCGCTGCGGGCCTGTATCACAACACCGCCGTGGTGTTTGAGGCCGACGGCGTCATTGCCGGCCGTTACCGCAAGATGCATATCCCCGACGACCCCGGTTTCTACGAGAAGTTCTACTTTACCCCCGGTGATCTGGGGTTCACGCCTGTCCAGACCTCGGTGGGCTGTCTCGGAGTGTTGGTCTGCTGGGATCAGTGGTACCCGGAGGCGGCCCGACTGATGGCCCTGGCCGGAGCGGATATCCTGATCTACCCGACCGCCATCGGCTGGGACCCTGGCGATACCTCTGCGGAACGGGAGCGGCAACAGACGGCCTGGGAAACGGTACAACGGGGGCATGCCGTGGCCAACGGCCTCCCGGTGCTGGCCGTCAACCGGGTCGGTTTTGAGGCATCGCCGGACCCTGCGGCCCGTGGCATCCAGTTCTGGGGAAACAGTTTTGCGGCCGGCCCGCAGGGGGAGATACTTGCCGTTGCCTCCCCGGACCGGGATGAGATTCTGTCCGTCGAGCTTGATATGGTCAGAAGCGAACAGGTCCGCCGGGTCTGGCCCTTCCTGCGGGACCGCCGTATCGATGCCTACCAGGATCTTGTCAAACGCTTCCGGGACTGACCGACAAAGGCGCGCTGCCATGACGGACGACGATACGCTGCTTGATCATGCCTACATGCGGGACAACTACCTCGCCGTGGGGTTCGGCGCCCTGCTACGGGATGTCCTGGCCATGCTCAACCAGCAAGCCGGTACGAACCTGGCCGCCATCCAGGATGCCCTTGCACACCGGGACTGGGCCACGCTGGCTGAACAGGGCCACAGCCTGAAAGGCTCGGCCGGTTCGGTGGGGGCCAACCTGCTGGCAGCCGAGGCCGAACAGCTTGAGGAGGTGGCGCCGTCGGGTGATATGACGGTTATCGCCCCCCTGGTAGCGCAGCTGGCACGAACCGTTGCCCGGACCCAGGCGGCTATCGCCGCTGAACTGACAGCGCCGGACCGGTCGGGTAGCGGGACCAACCGTTGATGTTCTCCGAAACTTCCCAGCCAGCATACCTCGATATGACACGGGGCCGCCCCGTTTGCCTGGGCGACCCCGTCTGCCGATCAGTTGGTGACCCAACCGCTATCCGATAGTCTCCCTGGCCAGCTGTTCCCAGGCCGGCAGACTCCGTTCGATCATCCCCCGGTCCACGCAATAGGCGATCCGGAAATGGCCCGGCGCACCGAACCCGGAGCCGGGCACCAGCAGAATACGCAACCGCTGGGCCTGTTTGACAAAGGCCACATCATCCTGCAGAGGCGACCGGGGAAAGAGGTAAAAGGCGCCATCCGGCTTGACCATGCGGAAACCGAACCCGGTCAGGTTATCGTAGAGCAGATCCCGCTTCTCCTGATAGGCGGCGGTATCCACCGAACAGTCCTGGAGTGTGGTAACCAGCCTCTGCATCAAGGCCGGGGCGTTCACAAAACCGAGGGTGCGGTTGCAAAACACCGCCCCTTCGATGAACTGGGCCGCGCTCCTCGAACGGGGGTTCACGGCCAGATAGCCGATCCGCTCACCGGGCAGCGCCAGATCCTTGCTATGGGAGGTCACGATCACGCTGTTCTCGATCAGAGGGAAGATGTTGGGCACCTCCTGACCGTCGTAGACCAGTCGCGCATAGGGTTCATCGGAGATCACGTAGATCTGATGGCTGCTGCGCTGCTGCACCCGCTGCACCAGCGCTCCCAGGGCGATCAGCTCATCGGCGCGGTAGATCACGCCGGTGGGGTTGTTGGGGGTATTGATGATGATGGCCCGGGTCCGGGGGGTGATGGCGGCCTCGATGGCCCCCAGGTCCAGATGGAAGGTCTCCCGGTCAGTCCAGACCTCCACCGGCACCCCCCCGTGGTTGTCGAGGTAAAACTTGTACTCGACAAAGTAGGGGGCCAGGATGATGACCTCCTCACCGGGGTTCAGAATGGTCTTCAAGACCACGTTCAGTGCCCCGCCGGCGCCACAGGTCATCACCACCTGTTCGGCGGCCACGGTCAGGCCGGCATCGCGGGAGAGCCTGGCCGCCACAGCAGCCCGGGTCTCCGGATAACCGGCGTTGTTCATGTACCGGTGCATCCCCGGCAGCGGATGATTGGCCACCTGCCGCAGCGCCTCGCCAAAGGCGGCTGGCGGTTCAACCTCGGGATTGCCCAAGGTAAAGTCGTAGACGTTTTCACCGCCGTACTGCTGCCGCAGTCGCTCACCCTCCTCGAACATCTTGCGAATCCAGGATGAACGGGAGATATGGGCGGCGATCTTGGTTGCTATGGCCATCTGCAACTCCTTTTACACAGCGACGGCAGTCGCTTACTTGAGATAGGTCACCAGATCGGCAACGGCGTCCTTCATCACCGTCCCCAACGCCTTTTGCAGAAGCTCCCGGTGCAGTTTTTCCCGATCCCTGACCGCAAAGTCGGAGACATTCTTGCCGTAGGTCAGCTTACGGACCAGCGCCCCGTTCTTCCAGAGGTCAAGGGTCACCTGCACCTTACATTGGGCCTCCATCCTGACCAGGGAGTTCACCTCATCCATGGTGACCGAGGCCACCGACAGCTGCACCCCCTGGGGCACCCCCTTGGGCAACTCAGTGGCGAGCTGCACCATGTAGCCGGCCTTCAAAAGCTCCATCTGCAGGGCATCACGGACCAAGACCGCCGGAGAGGTCAGACTCTCCACGTTGCCGATCACCTTGCCATCGCTATCCTTGATCTCACCATAGACGTACTTGAGCTGCTCAGCGCCATCGGCCTTTGACGGTGCAGTCAGAACAGTGGCCAACACCAGCGGACCGCCAGCGCCCTTGCTGTCCCCTACCGGCAGGTAGGTGGGCTTCAGCACCAGGTCGGTGGGGGCACAGGCCGCCAGCAACAGCAATGCAACAGGCAGACAACACAGTAGGATACCGCGTGACCATAGCTTCATCGACTGTTCCTCCTTGGGGTGAATGGTACGTTACGTGATCAGTCCTGCAGACGCTCTATCAGTAGGGCTTCCTCCCCCGGTCTGTCAACATTTTCCGCATAGCGGTATAATTTTGTTGCAATCATCCGGTATTACGACTATACAGATCGTTCGTCAAAAGCGGCCATGGCCGCCAACTCCTTGCTCCGGCCAGACCGGGGCTATTAAAAATCCGTGAGGAGGATTCATCATGAGGAAGTACGAGACCATCTTCATCCTCCAGCCGGACCTTGGTGAGGAAGATGTGAAGAGCGTCACCGACAAGGTTCAAGATGTGGTTGCATCCTATCAGGGTGCCTTCCACCGGCTGGACGACTGGGGGGCGCGCAAGCTGGCCTACCCGATCCGGAAGTTCCCCCGTGGGCGCTATTTCTATCTGCGCTTTGATGGCGGGGCCGCCCTGGTTGCAGAACTGGAGCGTCGTCTGCGGCTTGACGAAAAGGTGCTGCGCTACTTGAGCGTCAACATCACCGATGAGCCGGAGCGAAAGGTTGCCGAGCGGAAGCCGGCCGCCGAGACGACCGAACCTGCTGAAGCTGCGGCTGAATAACCTTCCTGGAGGATGACACCCATGAGTGAGACCACAACAACTGCCACACCTGAGACCACCCGTCCGTCCGCTCCGCGCCCCGGCGGCCCCCGTCCAGACCGTGCCCCCGGCGGCCCCCGCAAGAAACGGCCGTTCCAACGCCGTAAGGTCTGCCGCTTCTGCGCGGAAAAAGAGATGACCATCGACTACAAGGACCCCCGCACCCTCCGCTACTACATCACCGAACGGGGCAAGATCGTGCCACGCAGGATCTCCGGCAACTGCTCGAAACATCAGCGTGATATCACCGAGGCGATCAAGCGGGCCCGCAACCTGGCCCTGCTGCCGCTGGCAGCGGGACATGCGCTCCCTTAGCGACGTATCGGCACCTTGAACACCCCCTCTGAACCACAAAGCGGCGCCTGGCGGTACCTGCGTACGATACTGCTCGGCGCCGCTGGTTCCGGCGTCCTCTTCGCCGCCAGTCTTGCAGTGCCGTTCATCGGTTTTGTCGCAGGGTTCCTGGCGGCGGTGCCGTTGTGTCACACCCGCCTGACCGGTGGCCGTCGAGCCGCGCTGCCGGCCGTCCTGATCGCCACCCTGCTGATCGGAACCGCCTTTGCGCCGTCAACCGCTCTCTGGTTTCTCGCCCAGTGCGGTTTGATCGGCTTCCTGCTGCCGGAGTTCCTGACGCGAGGGATGCGCGGTTCTCGCGCCCTCCTCTGGACCACCGCCGTCGCAACCCTGGCCACGGTACTGCTGGCCTTCGCCATGGCCATGACCGCCGGCCAGGACATCTTTACCATGGCGCAGCAGGAGATCACCGCCGGCATGGACCAGGCGCGGCACCTCTACGAACAGCAGCAGGGCCTGAGCCCCCAGGATCTGGCAACCATCAAGGATGGGATGCGCCAGGCCGGCGCCCTGCTGATGCGGATATTTCCGGCCTTGGGCACCCTGAACCTGCTGCTGGTGAGCAGCGTCAGCCTGCTCTTCTGCCAGCGGATGGCCATCATCCGGGGGCTCCCGCTCTCGATCGCCCCCTTTCGCTCGTTCCGGGTGCCTGAACCCCTGATCTGGATCCTGATTGTAGCGGGCTTCAGCCTCCTGAGCAGTCAGACGCTGATCACCACACCTGCGATGAATCTGCTCGCCGTGCTGCTGATACTCTATTTCTGCCAGGGCCTGGCCGTACTGCTCACCCTGACTGACCGCACCTCCTACCCCGGCATGCTGAAGGTGATGCTCACCTTCCTGTTGCTTGTGCAGCCCTATCTGCTACCGGTGGTTGTTATTCTGGGAATTTTTGATCTGTGGGGAGATTTTCGCACCCCACGCACCAAGCAGGAAGAAAACCTGTAAACCAGGCTTGAAAGGAGAAACAACACAATGAAAGTCATTCTTCAGGAACAGATCGATACCCTTGGCCAGATCGGCGACATCGTCAAGGTGGCCCCGGGCTATGCCCGTAACTACCTGCTCCCCAAAGGCTATGCCATCGAGGCCACCGAGAAAAACGCCAAGGCCCTCGAACATGCCAAGCGCCAACTGGCCTACAAGAAGAACAAGGTCCTCGAGGCTGCCAAACTGCTTGCCGCCAAGCTGGAGGCCATTACAGTGTCCCTGACCCACCAGGCCGGTGACGAAGGCAAACTCTTCGGTTCGGTAACCACCATGGAGATCGCCGCCTTCCTCAAAGAGCAGGGTGTTGAGATTGAACGCAAGAAGATGGCGCTGGCCGAGCCGATCAAACAGCTGGGTGAGTACACCGTGCCGGTGAAGCTCCACCCCGAGGTAACCGCCAACCTGAAGGTGCAGGTCTCTGCCGCCTGATCCTGTGCCCCTTCTCCCGCAGGTAACCCGCCATGCCGTGGCATGGCGGGTTTTTTCTCCTCCTTTCCCGCTGCCCTGTTGACAAGCCCACCCCCTGGCGCGACAATACCTCCCATGGACACTGTCACCCTCGAACTGCTGGTAATCCTGCTGATGATCGGCCTGAACGGTTTTTTCGCCATGTCAGAGCTTGCCATCATCTCGGTCCGTAAGAGCCGAATCATACAGCTGGCTACCGAGGAGGATGAACAGGCCGCCATCATTGAAAAATTCCAACAGGACCCCCACCGCCTGCTGGCCACCGTCCAGATCGGCATGACCCTGACCGGGGCCACCGCCTCCACCCTGGGGGGGATCATCGCCGTAAACAACCTCCGCCCCTGGCTCCACCAGCAGCAGATCCCCTTCATCCGTAACACGGCTGAACCGATCGCCGCCACCAGCATGGTACTGCTGATCTCCTACCTCCTCCTGGTGCTGGGTGAATTAGCCCCCAAGGCCCTGGGGTTGCGCTATGCCGAACCGGTCGCCCTCAAGGTGGCCCGCCCGTTGCAGCTCATCTCCCGCGCCGTCGGTCTCGGTGTCACCTTCCTGACCCTTTCCAGCAAGGCGATCGTACGCCTGCTGGGCTTTCAGACCTCACGGGTAACCTTCGTGACCAGGGAAGAGGTGCAGCATATCGTAGCCGAAGGCCATGAGAGCGGCGTGTTCAGCGAGGACGAGCATGAATACATCCGCAACATCTTTGAATTCACCCACACCTGTGTCCGGGAGGTGATGGTCCCTCGGACCCGGATGGTGGCCCTTGCCATTGACACCCCCCGCGACGAACTGCTGCGGATCGTGCTGGAGAACCAGTATTCACGTTACCCGGTCTATCGGGGGAGCATCGAGGAGATTGTGGGGGTAGTGCACGGCAAAGACCTGCTGGGACGCCTGGTGCGGCAGGAAACGCTCCCCCTGGCCGAGGTGCTGCGGCCGCCGGTCTTTGTGCCGGAGGGGAAAAAGGTCAACGACCTGCTGAAGGAGATGCAGCGCACCCGTAACCATATGGCCCTGGTGGTTGATGAATACGGGGGGCTGGCCGGCTTGGTCACCACCGAGGATCTGCTTGAGGAACTGGTGGGCGAGATCGAAGATGAACATGATGCCGGTGAGCCGGGCAAGTTGCAGCAACTCGCTGACGGCAGCTGGCTCATGGACGGCCTGCTTCCGGTCTTCGATCTGCAAGAGCTGCTGGGGATCAAACTGGACGATGACCTCCCCTATGACACCGTGGCCGGCCTAGTGCTGCATGAACTTGGGCACCTGCCGGAACAGGGTGAATCGACGGTCTGGCATGGGTATCGGCTGGTCTGCGACACGGTAACCCGTACCGCCGTACTGCGGGTGCGGATCGCCCCCCTGCCGCCGGGAGACACGGACTCATGACCGGTAGACGTTTCTACCTCAAACTAGCCGGCCTGCTGCTGATTTTCGGCACCATTGCTTTTCTGGTGATCGGCCCCCTGCTCCCCCGTCTGATCGATATCAGCACCTACCAGCAGCAGATCGTGACCATACTGGAAGAGACCCTGCACCGGAAGATCAGCCTCGGTGGGATACGCTTTGTCTGGCGCTTCGGCCCTGAATTTGTCATCAACGATCTGCATCTCCGAGAACGGCGTTCCAACGATGAATTCCTGAACGCCAGAAGGGTCACCATCCACCTGGGTATCCTGCCGCTCCTGCGCCACCAGATCGCGTTGCGTACCGTGGTAGTGGACGGCCTCACGGCAGAGATCGTCCGTGATGCTCACGGGGCCCTGAATATCTCCGACCTCCTGGAACCGGAGGCCGGGAGCATCAACCTGCGGGTAAACGGCATCCAGCTCCATCAGGCGACCATCATCTGGCGTGACTACGCCTCTCCCGCAGGCCCCCAGCAGACCACCCTGACCGGCCTTAACCTCACCCTCAGCCACCTGCAGCGCGGCGCCAAGACGACCTATAAACTCTCGGCTACCCTCGGTCGCGGCACCATCAGCGGTGCAGGCACCATTCGGCTGCCCAAGGCCGGTGAACCGCTCAACACCGACCTGCAGGTAAACGGTGCCCTCATCCTACAGCAGCTGAATTACGGAAGCCTCTGGCCCTACTACGCCCGCTATATCCCCTTCGGACCTCCCGGCGGCACCCTGGACCTGCAGATACAACTGAAAGGGACGCCGGCCGCATTCACCGCCAACGGCGTCGTACAGCTGCAAAATGCCCGGGTAAGCTGGCCTGCAGTCTTCCACGGTCAGGTGGCACCCAAGAACGCCAAGGTACGGTTTGAACTGCGGCGGACCCCAACCAGCCTCGATTTGCCGATGATCCGGCTGCATGCCGACGGTTTTGCATTCCGCGGCAGCCTGAAGCTTACCGACCTGCAGAGCCACGATCCCTACCTCTCGGCCCGGGGAGAGACCGACCCCTTCGACTATCGTGCGGTCCGTTCCTATATCCCCTTCGGCATTATCGCCGATGATGCGGCACATTTTATCGAACACAAGATCAAGGCCGGCAGGTTCAAACTCAACGCCGGCACCCTGGCGGGACGTCTCTCCACCCTGCGGCATCTTACAGAGGGGGATAACATAAATGCCCTCTTCATAAGCGGCACGGCGCAGCAGGCAGTGGTCAGCTACGGTTCCCGGATCCCTACCTTTAATCAAATCAGCGGCACCCTTGAACTGAAAGGCCACAACTTCAATCTCCAGCGGATGAGCGGCTATTTCGGCAGTTCCCCCTTCACGCTGGAAGGCGGCATTCTCGACTACTGCACCCAAAAGGTCACCTCACGCTACCCGTTCACGATGGCGATCACTCCCCATCCGGCTGAAGCCGTCTGGCTGGCCCGTCTGGCAGGCGCCGAAAGACTTCGGTTTGCCGGTCCCTCAACCCTGCATCTGAACGGTGAAGGGCCGATCCGGGGATACCGCCTCTCCGGCGACTGGCGTCTGACGCAGGCATCCTATGAGTTCCCCGGTGTTATCCGCAAACCGGCCGGCATGGTCAACAACCTGAGTTTCAGCAGTCTCCTCACCCCGGGAGAGACCCGCTTGACCGCTCTCTCCTTCGGCCTGCCCCCCCTGCAGCTCTCTGCCATGGCCACCCTGCGACACGATCCCCTCAGGCCACACCTCACCTTTGAACTCCAGAGCAACAGCTTTGCCCTGCCCCCCCATCTCCCCCTCCTGCCGGACTGGCAACAGTACCAGCCCAGGGGGACGATCAAGGCCCATCTGTTCGGCGCCGGCGACCCGCGGGATTTCAGCGCCATGCAGTACCACGGCACCATCAACCTTGCCGGTTTTTCCTGCCGTCCGGTGGCTGGTCACCCGCCGCTAAGCGCCATAAACGGCCTCGTGGCCTTCAAGGGAAACAGCCTGAGCACCTCCAACATAGCGGTCCGTTACGGCAGCACCGACCTGCACCTGCGGGGTCGTATTGCCGCGCTGAACACCCCTGAGGCGGAGCTGTTCGTCACCTCCCCCGAGCTCCACCCGGCAGATTTCGGTATCGCGACAGCGGTATCCCTACCGATCCGCCGTTTCAGCGCCGATCTGGGCTTTCGCAAAGGGCTCTATACCATCCGCAATCTCTCGGGCAGGCTTCCCAAAACGATCTTCAGCGCCGCCGGCGCCATCAGACCGGCCCCAACCCCGCAGGTCACCCTCCGGGTGGCCTCCAGCTATCTCGACCTTGACGAATTGCTCCCGCTACTCGTCCCCCAACAGACCGCACCGGCTACCGGTGCCCCGCAGACACCCCCGATCCAGCTCAATATGACCCTGACGGCGGAACGGGGCGCCTACCATGATATTTCCTTCAACAGACTGAAAGCGAGATTCCAGAATGACGGCCCCCTGCTCCAACTTCAGGATGTTGAGGCCGGGATCTTCGGCGGACACCTCGTTGCTGGCGGGCAGCTAATCCGGAGCACCGGGCATCCCCCACAGTGGAATCTGAAGCTGGCCCTGGAACGGGTCAAATCCAACGAACTGCTGCACAGCCTGGGGATCGATCGGGAGACCAAGGGTCTGATGACCCTCAACGGTCATCTGCGTGCTCAAGGCGCGACCCTGCCCGAGCTGAAACAGAGCCTCACCGGCAACCTGGCACTCAAGGTCGAACGGGGGGTATTGCGCCACTTCAACACCCTCTCCAAGGTCTTCTCGTTGCTCAACGTCTCCCAGCTGCTCAGTTTCCGCCTGCCGGACATGGCCGAAAACGGCATGCCGTTCAATCAGATCACCGCCACCATCGGGATCAAGGATGGAGTCATGACCAGCAGGGACTTCTTCATCAACAGCAACGCCATGCATATCTCCATGGTCGGATCGCTGGATATCGCCAGGGAGACGCTGAACCTTCTGATCGGCGTTCAACCGCTGCAGACCGTTGACAAGGTGATCAGCCGGATACCGGTGGTAGGCTGGATCCTGACCGGCGGCAACGGCAGTCTGATAACCACCTACTTTGAGGCACAGGGAGGCTGGGCAGACCCGCAGGTCACCGCCATACCGGTCAAGAGCATGGCCAAGGGCACCTTTGACATCTTCCGTCGTCTCTTTGAACTGCCGGTGCGTCTTTTTACCGATAGCGGCGAGGTGATTCTGGGTAATCAGAAGGAGCGCCCCAAGGCGCGGCAGGAATAGGAGAGAAATCAGTAGATCTGATAGGTTGCAGGATCTGAAAAGAGTTGCTTCAGCAGTAGATTGTTCAGGTGGTGTCCGGTCTTGTGGGCCTCAACCTTTCCCAGGATACGATAGCCGCTGGTGTAGAGATCGCCGATCAGGTCCAGGATCTTGTGGTTGACCAGTTCCTTACGGTAGCGCAACCCCTGCGGATTAAGGATCTCATCCTCACCCACCACCACGGCATTGTCCAGAGAACCGCCCTTGGCCAAACCCATCTTCTTGATCGCCTCGATCTCTTCCTGGAGGGTAAAGGTGCGGGAATTCAGGATTGAAAAGGCGTTCTCCACATCGGAGACCCGACGGCGCTGCAGGCCCACCGGCTGGCGGAACTCAATGGTCATGGTGATATCAAGGGTATTGAGCGGCCTGATCCGGACCC
This sequence comes from Deltaproteobacteria bacterium, assembly GCA_021778115.1. Lineage (GTDB taxonomy): Bacteria > Desulfobacterota > Desulfuromonadia > Geobacterales > Pseudopelobacteraceae > Trichlorobacter. The sequence continues at coordinate 20,268 of JAJYCS010000008.1, read as the reverse complement.
AGGCGTCATGGTGCTGCACCTCAACCGGCTGGAGCACCTTCAGGTAGACCTTCTCCTCCGGAAACTCATAGACCCCGGCCTTCCACATCCCCTGGTAGAACTCCCAGGCAGAGCCGTCCAGGATCGGTACTTCGGGGCCGTCGATATAGACCAGACAGTTGGTGATGCCGGCAAAATAAAAGGCGGCCATCAGATGCTCAACGGTGGAGACCGCGGCCCCCTCCTTGGCAATCAGGGTGGAGAGGCGGGTATCGGCGACCTGATCAAAACGGGCCGGTATCTGCACCCCGTTTAGGACAAAGGCGATCCCCTGCTCCCGACGGGGCAGAAACTCCAGATTGACCGGATGCCCCGAATGCAGGCCGATACCGGACAGTTTAAAGATACGGTTGATGGTGGTCTGGCGTTTGATCATGCCTGGGTTATCTCATGATTTTGAGGTTGCGTCAACCAGCTGTTTTTTCAGGATTTCATGCTCATGCTGCAGGGTAGTGTATTTTTCCTCCAACCCCCTTAGCTGCTCAAACAGGCAGGCGATGGCGGTGGCCGACGGATCGGGCAATCTGCCATGTTCCAGATCAGGACGACCATCCTTGCTGCCCTCGACGGCCATGACGATCTTGCCCGGAATCCCCACCACCGTGGCATTGGGCGGCACCTCCTTAACCACCACCGAGTTGGAGCCGATCTTGGCCCCCCGCCCCACGGTAAACGGACCCAGCACCTTGGCACCTGAACCGATCACCACCTTGTCTTCCAGGGTGGGGTGACGCTTCACCTTATCCCAGGTCACCCCACCCAGGGTCACACCATGATACAGGGTGACATCGTCGCCGATCTCGGCGGTCTCACCGATCACCACCCCCATGCCATGGTCGATGAAAAACCGCTTGCCGATCTTCGCTCCGGGGTGGATCTCTATCCCGGTCAAAAAACGGCCAAGATGGGAGATCAGGCGGCCGAGGAAATAGAGGGCATGGGTCCAGCACCAGTGGGCGAGCCGATGAAACCAGACCGCATGCAGACCGGGGTAGCAGAAAAAGACCTCCAGCGAGCTGCGGGCGGCCGGGTCCCGATCGAAGACCGACCTGATGTCGTCACGTATCTGCTTGAACATGGGATTCCCCCACCAATTCAGTTTGTAATGACACCGTAGCACAGCCGCGATTGCCGGTCAAATGAGCGCTTTATAACTTAGCACTCGACAAGACTAGCGGTTTTGCATACTATGCCGAATATTTTGTATACACTACCGGAGCTCGTTCCGTACCGTCAGTCTGAAAGGAGTCGCAACGATGTCAACCAAACCGTTTGTCTATCAGGATCCGTTCCCCCTTGGCAAAGACCAGACCAGATACCGCAAGATAGAAGGGTCTGAGCAGTACGTGACCGTTGATCAGTTTGTCGGCAAGGATGTACTGCGGGTCTGCCCCGAGGCCTTGGCCATCCTTGCCAATGAGGCGATGCGCGATGTCTCCTTTCTGCTGCGCCCCGAACACAACGAATCAGTGGCCAATATCCTGCGCGACCCGGAAGCATCCATGAACGACAAGGGGGTTGCCATGGCCTTTCTGCGGAACGCCGAGATCAGCGCCAACTTTGAGCTCCCCCTCTGCCAGGACACCGGCACCGCCACCGTCGTGGCCAAGAAGGGCCAGCAGGTCTGGACCGGCGGCAAGGACGAGGAGTACCTCGCCAAGGGGGTCTACAAGACCTACACCGAGCAAAACCTCCGCTACTCCCAGACCGTAGCCCTGGACATGTACAAGGAGGTCAACACCGGCACCAATCTGCCGGCCCAGATCGACATCCAGGCCGTTGACGGCGACTACTACAAGTTTCTGTTCATGGCCAAGGGGGGCGGTTCCGCCAACAAGACCATGCTGTACCAAGAGACCAAGGCGCTGCTCACCCCCGAAACGCTGGTCAAATTCCTGGTGGCCAAGATGAAATACCTGGGCACCGCCGCCTGCCCCCCCTACCACATCGCCGTGGTCATCGGCGGCACCTCGGCCGACGCCTGCATGAAGACGGTAAAACTGGCCTCCGCAAAATACCTGGATGAGCTGCCCACCCAAGGCAACGAGCATGGCCAGGCCTTCCGTGACCTGGCACTGGAGCAACAACTGTTGGAGGAGGCCTACAAGCTCGGCATCGGCGCCCAGTTCGGCGGCAAGTACTTCGCCCATGACGTCCGCGTGATCCGCCTGCCCCGCCACGGTGCCTCCTGCCCGGTGGGGATGGCGGTCTCCTGCTCGGCCGACCGCAACATCAAGGCCAAGATTACGAAAGAGGGCCTGTTCGTGGAGGAGATGGACCGCAACCCAGGCCGTCTGATCCCCGAGCAGTACCGCGGCAAGCACGGCCACGGCGTCAAGATCGACCTCAACCGGCCGATGCCGGAGGTGCTGGCCGAACTGTCCAAACACCCGGTTTCCACCCCACTCTTACTCTCCGGCACCATCGTGGTGGGCCGCGACATCGCCCACGCCAAGTTCAAGGAGATCCTGGACAGCGGCAAGCCGCTGCCCGACTACCTGAAAAACCACCCGATCTACTACGCCGGCCCGGCCAAGACTCCCACCGGCAAGGCCTCCGGTTCCTTCGGCCCGACGACAGCAGGCCGGATGGACTCCTATGTCGACCTGCTGCAGGCCAATGGTGGTTCGATGATCATGATCGCCAAGGGGAACCGTTCCCAACAGGTGACCGACGCCTGCCAGAAGCACGGCGGCTTCTACCTGGGCTCCATCGGCGGCCCGGCAGCGGTGCTGGCCGAGGAGAACATCAAGAAGGTGGAGTGCATCGACTTCCCCGAACTTGGCATGGAGGCGGTCTGGAAGATCGAGGTGGAAGACTTCCCGGCCTTCATTCTGGTGGATGACAAGGGCAACGACTTCTTCAAACAGCTCGGCCTGTAAACCGGTTTACAGATGACGTACCAACGCCCTCGACGGAATCCGTCGGGGGCGTTGATGTTTGAGATCGTTCAAGATGTAAAGCTGTCCGACAAACGAGAGGCAGCTCAGCTCGCGGCTCCGTTAGCCGAGAAAAGAACCCGAGAAACCATGCTTGGTCACTGAAACCAATGCCCAGCCTGGCTCAACAAGACCTCCCGCCTTGTCCACTCTGAGACCGATTCTTTAATGATACGCTTGCTTATTAAAGGCACTAAGATTATCTCTTAATAGCTTCAAGCATTGTTAAGGGATAGTGACCATGAAAACTTCAGATTTGAGCCCCGACCGACAAAAACTGCTTGTTCCCCTGAAGGAGTATCCGGGTGCTTTCGCACTCGTACCCCCTCCCGCCCCCCGCACACTCGGACTGAAGGAAGTTTTCGGCGATATAGTCAAGGCGCACGAGGCGCTTGGAGCCGTGACACCGTGCAGGCCGCCACCATGCTGACAGCATAGGAAATGATGAGTTCGGCCCCGGCAGGGGAAGAGGACACAACCGATAACCCTTCCACGGTGCTGAAACGCCCCACCAGTTCACTCTGGCGGGGCGTTTTAACTTTTGGAACCTGCTGCTAGCGTAGTGCCTAACGACCCGCTCGCGGTTGCGGCGTACGACCGGCCGGTCTCGCCGCCCCACGGTCAGCGCCAGCAACGTGGTGTCCCCTCATCCCCTTGCCTGGCTCAACCGCAACCTTACGCCGTTGATTGGGCTGCCTTGGCGGCCGGGCAAACTCATCATCCTTGCGAGGCGCAGGTACCGCGTAGTCAAACCCCTCAACCCTGCGGCGTTCTATGGCAGCGCCCAGGGTCTTTTCAATGGCCCGCACCATCGCCCCATCCTCATCGGTCACCAAGGTAAAGGCATCGCCGCTCTTGGCAGCCCGGCCGGTACGGCCGATCCGGTGGATATAGGCCTCGGTAGTGTCGGGGATGTCGTAGTTGATCACATGGGAAACCTGGGAAACGTCAATCCCTCGGGCCGCGATGTCGGTGGCCACCAGAATCTGAAACGTCCCACTGCGAAAACCTTCCATGGCGGCCTGACGGCGGTTCTGCGAAAGATTACCCTGCAGCGAGGCTGCGGTGTAACCGGCCTTTTCCAGCTGTTCCCCCACCCGCTTGGCCCGGTGCTTAGTGCGGGTGAAGATCAAGACCGATTCCGTGTCGGTCTGTTTGAGCAACTGCATCAGCAACCCGGTCTTCAGATGCTGAGCCACCGGGTAGAGGACGTGGCTGACCGTGGCGGCCGGCGCCACGGTGTCCACCTGCACCAAGGTAGGATCGCGCAGGATCTCGCGGGCCAGACCGCGAATCTCCGGCGGCATGGTGGCGGAAAACAGCAAGGTTTGGCGCTGGCTGGGCAGATGCTGCAATATCCGGCGGATATCGGGTAGAAACCCCATGTCGAACATCTGGTCGGCCTCATCCAGCACCAGCAGCTCAAGATTGGTGAGATCGATGGTCCCCTGGTTGATATGATCCAGCAGCCGGCCGGGGCAGGCCACCACGATCTCAACGCCGTTTTTAAGCTTCTCGATCTGTGGGTTCACCCCTACCCCGCCGTAGACGGTGATGCTCTTAAGGCGGGTCTGGCGGCCAAGCTCCTGCATGGCATCGTTGATCTGCTCGGCCAGCTCCCGGGTGGGGGCGACCACCAGGGCCCGCACCTGCTTACGCGTCCCCTGCATCAGGCGGTGCAGGATCGGCAGGGCAAAGGCAGCGGTCTTGCCAGTGCCGGTCTGGGCCAGGCCCATGATATCGTGACCAGCCATGATTTTGGGGATAGCCTGGGCCTGGATCGGCGTGGGGGTGGTATAACCGGCAGCCGTAACGCCTGCCATGACCCTTGGATGAAGACTAAATGATTGAAACGGCATGTACTTCCTTCTTTCTGTGTACTCAAGAAAAAAGCCCCGAAATTCGTCCGGGGCTACAAGTATCGTAAACTCGTGATCTTCCTGGAACAGCATGTAATGGTTGTTAAGATACCAGGTAGGTCGACAGAGGTCAAACTAAATACTACCTTTCTGTTGTTGTCACTCTTGAAAATCCCGCGGACTCTTTGGTTCTTTCACCGTCCTGATCGGTACAAAGTGGGTATAGTAGGAAACTGGTGAAGCAGAACGACGGACAGTAACAATCGAAAAAAGCGAATAATAGGCAAAAAAATCAGAAAAAGCTGAAAAAGTAAAAAACCTGTGAAGCCGCAATTGACAGCGCTTTGCAGAGAATGGCGCATTAGGCGGAAAGAAGAAGGAGCGTCCAACAATCGGCCTCTGAGCCGTCGGTTGATCCGCCCGCAGGCGGGCGAACCAACCTCTGGAACCGACCCCTGCGGGGGCGGCTCAGAGGCCGCCCCCGTTAGTCAGGAGAGAAAGACTAATTTATCCAATCAATAACATTAAGGGATGTTATACGTGAGAATTCGCGAGTGTTATTAGTTACCAGAGGAATTCCTAACGAAACGGCATGTGCAGCAATCAGCATATCCATAGCACCAATTAGAGTGCCAGCCTTTTCAAGAGTTGCTCGAATTTCACCATAAACATGAGCGGACTCTTCATCAAAAGAGACAACTTCTAAAGGAGCAATAAACGCATCAAGGGCTTTGGCATTTTTATCTTGGTGTGTACTCTTGGCAACTCCATAGCGTAATTCAGAAAGTGTAATTGAAGAAATGCCTATGTCGCCTATCTGATACTCAATGAAACGTTTCAGCACAGCAACTGGCTGTTGCTTAATAATATAAATACAGATATTGGTGTCGAGCATCAGCTTCATCAGAAAATCTCCCGCTTGTCCAGCTCTGGCTGTACACGTTCAACCATGAAATCACGGGAAAACTTTTTAAGACTCCCAAACAGGGAATTCCACGAATCGCTGCGGGGAATCAGCTGAACAATATTGCCGGTCTTTTTAATGAACACTTCACTGTCGTCAAAACGAAACTCTTTAGGCAGTCTGACAGCTTGGCTTTGCCCATTTTGAAATAATTTTGCAGTTTTCATGATCGCCCCCATTGAATATATATTTAAAGTATATACTTATATTCAGATTTGCAAGGGAAATTTCAGAGATAAAACTTTGGGAAGCAGGTCATGTGTCTTGACCGTTTTGATACGACAAAAAAGAGATGATCCCAACTTTCGGCACGACCGGCCCTAAAGCCCGGCCGGTCAAACTCATAACCGTTACAGCGCCCCCAGGACCTTCAACAGATGCGGTAGCATCTGTTTTTTACGGGACATGACCCCTTTCAGTTCATACAGATGCGGTTCCAACTGCGGATACCCCATTAGATGGGCCAGCTCGTTCTTCCCTTCGGCCAGAAAAAGCGTGGTTTCACTATAGATGTCGGTCACCATCAGTCCAGCCATATCCAGCTTGTCGCTCTGTTTGACCTGCCGCAACAGCTCACGCAGCTGTTCCTTCAACTCGTAGAACTCATCAAAGCCCACTACCTCCACCTGCCCTACCCCAAAGACCGTCTCACCGGCGGTGAACTGCTTAAAATCGGAGCGGATCGCCTTTTCAAGGCTACCATGGGTGGAGAACCCGCTACAGGAGGCGAAGATGTCCCTGCCAAAGGAGGTATGATCGAACCCGGCCAACGGTTCAAGCCAGGCCACCAGTTCACGGTCGCGCGAGGTGGTGGTGGGAGATTTAAGGATAATGGTGTCGGACATGATACCGGCCAAGAGCAAGGCGGCAATCGGTTGCTCCGGCTCCAGGCCGCGTTCGCGATAGAGCGAAGCAACGATGGAACAGGTGCTGCCCACCGGGGCGGCCATAAAGGTGATCGGCTGATGGGTTGTCGGGTTGCCCAGCTTGTGATGGTCGATCACCTCCAGGATCTCCACCGATTCGGCGCCAGGGACCGCCTGGGAAAGCTCGTTGTGATCAACCAGGATCAGGGCGTAGGGGATCGGAGCAAGCAGGGATGATTTAGTGGCGATTCCGGCAATGGAACCGTCTTCCTCCACTGCCACTACGGCCGGTTCGCCGGAATGCAACAGCTTGAGCCGCAGATGCTCCAGCGGTTCAGCCACGCCGATCCGCTCGAATTTCTGCTCCATGAAGCAGGAGATCGGGGTGGAAAGGCGGGCAAGCCAGGCGGATGAAGCGGTATCGTGCGGGGTTGATATCACCGTCACCCCCTTACTGCGGGCCTGCGACAGCAGATCGTCGGTGAGCGTAAAACCGCCGGTCACCACCAGCAGACGCACCCCAGCCTCGATGGCGGCCTCTTGGATCGATGGCCGGTCCCCGGTCAACACCAGGAGGTTAGCCGTATCGTAGCCGGCAATGCGGTCGCTGAACGACTGTCTGGTCATGGCACCTATGAACAGATGCAGGTGTTCCACCTGCTCGCTCAACGTGCCGGTCAAAAGCGTAGCTTCAAGAGAGCGGGAAAGGTTGCACAGCGAGCTGTCCACCCCGCGGCGCCGGTCGCTGCCGGCCACCAGATACTTCTCCGACAGCTTGAGCAGCGATACCACCCCCTGTGGTGCCCCTGCCCCGTCAACCACCGGCAGCACCCGGATGGCATAACGATGCAAGAGTTCCAGGGCCTCCTTAAGCGGCATCCCGGCAGCAGCGGTAACAGGACGCCGGGCAAGGAGATCCCGTACTTTGGGATGAACATCCGCCAGATACAGCGGCGGTTCTACGCCGAGACGCTTCAAGATATAGCTAGTCTGGGGATTTGGTGCGCCGGCCATGGCGGCGGTGACGTTGTCATACCCCAGCTTGCGCTTGAAGGCCGCGTAGGCTATGGCCGATGCAATTGAGTCGGTATCGGGGTTACGATGCCCGATCACGAATACCTGCTTATTCATAACACTCCTTACAGCACAACCTGTTGCACCTCCTCGGTGCAGGTCAATCCCTCGAGAATATCCAGCAGCCGCACGTCAAAGGCATCCTTCATCTCCTGCCGCATGACCTGCATCGTGAGATAGGGAGGCAGGGCGGTACGGCCGCTACGGTCAATGGTGAGGGTGCAGTAGACGTCGCACAGTCCGCCAACCTGGGCACTGCGGGAGATAGCCTCTTTCTTAAGCCCCTGCGGATACCCGTTGCCGTTGATCCGTTCATGGTGGTCCCGCACAATCCCAAGACAGATGGAGTTCAAACTGGTTTGCTCCTTGAGATAGTCATAACCTTCCATAGGATGGCGCCGGATAGCCGCCAGCTCTTCATCAGTCAGTTTGCCGGTCTTGTTGAGGATCTCCTGCGGGATAAAGATCTTGCCGAAGTCATGCAGCAGGGTACCGATCCCCACATCCACCATTTCATCATGGGCCAGCATGTAGGCCTCGGCATGCACCAGCAGGGAGAGCGCCGTGACCTGCAACGAGTGGACAAAGGTGTAGTAGTTTTTGGTCATAACGGTCTCCAGCGACGTGAGGGCATCACGGTCAGTGGAGAGGTAGGTCATCAGGTTTTCGATCAGGCGCTTGCTCCGGTTCAGATCGCCGGCCTTGCCGGGGTTCTGAAAGATATCCCCCACGAAATTGATCGAGGTCTGGTAGATGATTTTACCCTTGGTACGGCCATCAAAGGTTTCACTGGCCAGAAACCGCTCGGCATTGGCCTCCATATACTGGTTGATCACCTCCATGTCCGCCGGGCTGACGAACAGAAAGTCAATATTATTCGCCATCAACCGATGGGCGTCCTGCCGGGAAAATGTCCGGCCATTGCTCTTGTAGAGTACGTAATTGCCGCCACTACGGAGGTAGAGTGCCACATCGGGAAACATGGCCGGCTCGATGCTTTCGATACCGACCGGCACATAATAGCCCTGTTGCATGGGTTGCTCCTTCCCAGGTCAGACGGTCACCGCACGTAGTCAACAGGTGCGGAATTGCGCTGTAGTCCCCCTGGCGTACGATCAGCCGCGGGAGAACGACGACTATGTCACATGATACACGCTTGGCGGCAGTGCGTCAAAAACAGGAATTTTTCGATCAGTGCTGGGGGGGGGCGTTGACAGGTACTCTCACCCTACTGCTGATAATGCAGTCATTAAAATCAAAAAGCCCCGGCAGAGCCAGGGCTTTCGGATACTACACAAAAAACCTGCTTTAAATGCGGGTCACGTTGGCGGCCTGCAGTCCCTTAGGCCCTTTTACCACCTCAAACTGGACTGCATCCCCTTCAGCAAGGGATTTGAAGCCATTGGCGTTGATAGCGGAGAAATGGACAAACACATCCTCACCATTCTCCTGCTCCAGAAAACCGAACCCCTTGCTGTCATTGAACCACTTAACCCTACCTGTTGTCATACCGTACTTCTCCTTCTGAAACCTGCTTGTGTGATGCACCCGCGCTGGCGTGGTGTTTGAAACCTATAAAAAACCCCGGAATCTTCCAAAGTTCCAGGGTCATAAACTTCAAAAGTTGATACAGCCTATCACACTCTTTCGCGTATGTATCTAAAAAAATCACTCTAAGGCAACTTTTACCCGTAGCCCACGGGGCCCTTCAGGAAAACAGTCCGATACCGGCCAGCACCTGTTCCACCTGCGTCACCAGATTTTGCCGCGCATCCACCGAAACCAGCAGCCCCTCATCCGGTTGAGGGGGCTCAAACGAGGCTATCTGACGCTGATACACCTGCCAGGTGCCATCTGAGACACTGCCCCCCTCACGGCTACGCCGTTCCAGACGTTCCCGGATCAGCTGAGCAGGAGCGGCTACAACCAGGATTACCAACCGCACCCCGTACTGCAGGGCCAGTGCGGCGCACTTCCGACGATCCGAACGACGTTGAAACGTGGCGTCAACCAGCACACTCCGGCCTACTGACAGCTCACGGCCAGCCAGTTCAGCGAGCCGTGAATACGTGGCTCGGTTCCAGGCAGGTGTATAGATGGGCGCCCCACGCGCCGTGACGGCAACCCCAGCCAACCGTTTCCGCACCTGATCGGCCTGGATATGGCAGAACCCCAGCTGGAAGGCCAATTCCTCCGCCAGTGAACTCTTGCCGCAACCGGTGGGCCCACAGGTGATGAAGAGGGTTGCCGGCAGACGGCAGCGGAGCAGATACCCCCGTGACAGACGGAAGAAACGTCGGGCACGATCTGCGGCGGCCTCTTGCTCCGCTCTGGGGATCTCCAGAGCGGAAAGCCGAAAGCTCTCCACCTTACCGCGGATAAAGGCACGATTCAGCAGATAAAACGGCAGCACCGATGCGACACCGTCATCACCACTGGCAACACGGTAATCAGCCACAAACGCCTCGGCCAGATCCCGCCTGCCATGGTTTTCCAGATCCATGGCCAGAAAGGCCACGTCGGCGGCGGTGTCGCTGAACCTAAACTGCTCGTTGAATTCTATCCCATCAAAGATATGGACCTGGCCATCCAGACAGATGTTTCCGCTGTGCAGATCGCCGTCGCACTCGCGGATGAAACCTCCGGCGATGCGCCGTTCAAACAGCGCTCCATCGTGGGTGAGCGTAGCCAGCGCCCAATCGCCAATCAAACGGTGATCATCCACTGAAAGGGTGATACCACGGTACTGTTCGGTCTGCCGCAGGTCCTCCAGCCAGTTAGCGCGCAGTGCGGCCGGGGCGCCGAAGGCGGCAATCCGGGGACCCGTGACCGCACCGGCGTGAAAACGGGCCAGCACCGCGGCAATCGCCTCCATATCAGCCCGGCTGACCCCTCCGGTATCCAGCAGATGATCAAGCATCCTCTCGCCAGGCAGGCGGCGCATCTTCACCGCATACTCGCGCACCTCCCCCTCACCCGTGAAACAAAGCCCCCCATGGCCATCGTCGCGCAGTTCCACCACCCCCAGGTAGATATCCGGCGAGAGTCGTCGGTTAAGGCGGACCTCTTCATGACAAAAATGGCGACGCTTTTCCAGGGTAGTGAAGTCAAGGAAGCCGAAATCAACCGTTTTTTTCAACTTATAGACATACTGGTCAGTGAGAAAAAGATGGGAGATATGGGTCTGCAAGTGCTGCACCGTACCGGTTGGTTCCGGATACGATGCCGGTTGCAACAGGCTCTCAAGACGATCGAGGTCCATACGACATCCCCTTCGCAGACAGATCCCGGGATGGTTGTTCAACGCCGGGGGGTTCCACCATCACCACACGCCAGGTCAAGACGCCGTCATCCGGCTCAGAAATAGGGGGCCAGGCCGTCGGCTATCCGCTCCCACGGTGCCAGACGGGAAGGGATACCACCTGCTGTCAGCGCCGCACACTCCTGGGGAGACATCTCAAGAGGCGGGGTAATCGGCTGACGTTCGAGGTAGAGCTGCCGCCCTCCGTCAAGGGTGATCTTTTCAAAAGGGCCACGCAGCGACGGACGCTGCAGGATGGCCGCTTCGCAATACTGCAGGCTGGTCCCCTGGCGCACCCGCAGATAGCCGCACGAGGTTATCTGCTCACCGTCGCCGCAAAGGATGCCGGCTGCCCGTCTACGGGCCGCCGCATGCTGAAAACGCCGTTTGTAGGGGAAGGAACAGTAATTGACCGGTAACCCCACCCCGTGCTCGATACTGTAACGCACCAGCCGCAGAGCCGTCAGTTCCGATTCCAGCACCGTCACCTTTTCGCCGTGGACAAAGGTATAGTCACGTTCCAGCAGATGGGGCAGGTTGTGGGGGGTCAACCGCAGCTGGTGGAGATTAAGATAGGCGCAGCCGGCGTCGACTAGTTCATGCATCTTGTGCCGCAGGAGCGGCTCATCCTCGGGCACCGCCGGTATCTCCACCGTCACCGTCGGTATCACCCCCACGGCCAGCCGCAACTTTTTCAGGTGATAGCGGACCGCCCCGAGGTCGAAACGGAGTTCATCAAGCCCGGCATCCCGCAGACGGCGGCAGAGGTCTGGGGTGAGCAGGGTCCCGTTACTGTAGAGCCAGAGATGAACCCCCTCACCGCAACGCCTACGGACCTCCCGCAGATAGTCCAGGGTCAGCTCCGGCGTCAGTAACGGTTCTCCACCACTGATGCTGACCCCCCGGAAACCGAACCGTTCCACATAGGCGGCATACTCCTGCGGTGTACTGAAGGCCAGACCGTTGGTAACCGGCGGGCCGTCATCATCCTGCGGGGTGGGACAGTAAAAACAGCGGCCGTTGCAGCGGCCGTTGATGAACAGGCAGGACCAACTCCCTTCGCCGCAGCGCCGGCATCCCGGGGAAAGCCGGGTGCAGTCCACCTTGGTAGCGGCATAGCCGAAGGTTCCGTGCCCAGCAAGCCAGGCCAGCAGGTCTTCCCGCTCCTCACCTGCCGCTGCCGCCGTCTCCTGATTCACAAAACGGAGCAGGTTATAGGCGTGACCATACTCACGGCTATTGGCATTCTTCATCTTTTCACGATACAATGCGTCCATCATGACTACCTCACCCGAACAACCGCCGACCTGCGCACCGGTCCTGATCCTGGTGGCCCGCAGTGAGACACGGATCAACACCTACCGGGAGGCATTGGAGCTGCGCGGATTTGCCTGCCATCCGGTAACGGAACTCAGGGAACTTCCCGCCTGCACCTGTCGTCAACTCTTTCACGGCATCCTGCTGGATATGCCGATCATAACCAAGGCATCTCCGGGAGACAAGGCCCTGGTGGCGGATATCCTGCAGGCCTTGCCCAGTGCCTATCTCAACATCGCCCCGGCCACCGATACCATCAAGCTGCTGCCGGCCAACCAACTCTACGGGACGGCCCGATCGCTCAACGAGTTCCTCACTGCCTGCGGACAGTTCACCCCGCGGCTGGTCCGTCCCAATGATCGGGTGCCGCTGCACCTGAATGCGCTGGTCTCCCACCAGGGGCGGGATCAGGAACCCGAACAGACCGTCAGCCTGAACCTGTCGCGGCAGGGCTGTTTCCTCTTCAGCACCTGCACCGAAAACCAGACAGGGCAGGAGATCAGCATCCGCTTTATCGGTATGGATGACCCAACACCGATCATCGCCATCATCCGGTGGGTACGCCCCTGGGGCAGCGTCAATCAGATGCCCGGTATCGGGGTCACCTTTGAACGGATCAGCGAGAGCCAATCCCGTCAACTGGAGGAGTTGATGACCCCGCTACGCCCCCGTTAGGCCAGCCAGATTACCACACGATAGCAGAAACATGACAAGGGTGCATCCGCAAAGCGGCAGCCCCCTTGATTCCCCCCCGGTTTCAGGCTATACCAGCGCTATGATGAGCCCCCTGTTCGAACGGATGAAACTGCGCAGCAAGCTACTGCTGCTGGTACTCCCCCTGGTGATCGTACCGATCGTGGTGGTGGCGCTGGTAACCGGCTTCATCGCCAATCAGCAGGCCTATCTGGGGGTGACTCAGACCAGCAAGGACGACCTGCAGCATATGGCCGATTTTACCATCGACCTCCTCCGCTCCTACGACCAGCAGTTTCAGGACTACCGCCAGAGCATCACCGGGAACCTAGAGACCGAATTTCACTCCGACTCCTTTGCCGCCTTGAAGGCCAAGATCAAAAACAAACGGGTCGGCAAGACCGGCTACATCTACTGCATCGACCGTAAAGGGGTCCTGCAGATCCATCCCGAGGCGGAGGGGAAGGATATCAGCGATGCCCGGGATTCCAACGGCCATCTCTTTATCCGCGAGATGATCGCCAAAAAGACCGGCTGGATCCGCTACCCCTGGCAGAACGCCACCGACAGCGAGCCCCGGATGAAGATCGTCCGCTACGAATACTTCCCACCCTGGGACTGGATCGTGGCGGTTGGTTCCTATGAAGATGAGTTCTATCACGAGGCCAATCTCATCAAGAGCCGTATCTTCTGGAGCACCATCGTCCTGCTGGTACTGGTAGGCTGCCTTGCCACCCTGCTCGTGTTCTACGTCTCCAATCTGGCCACCCGGCCGATCAGCCATATGATTGAGGTGATCCGACAGATCCGGAAAGGGGATATGGATGCTCGGATGACCGTCTCCGGCAGCAACGAGTTGGCCGAGATGGCGGGAGCGTTCAACCAGATGACCGAGATCATCAAACGGAACCAAGAGATGGAGGCATCCCTGGCCCAGCAGGGGAAGATGGCCTCCCTGGGGGTGCTCTCCTCCGGTGTGGCCCATGAGATCAACAATCCGCTGGGGGTCATCCTGGGCTATGCCGGCTATCTGGAGGGAAAACTCAGCGAAGATGACCCCCATTACAAGTATATCCACGAGATCAAACGGGAGAGCAAACGATGCAAGAAGATCGTGCAGGACCTGCTCTCCTACGCCCGCACCCCGCGTCCCACGCTGGCCCTGACCAATCTGAACGAGCTTCTGACCGAGATCGTTGAATTTTCCTCCAACCATACCGATATGCGGGGCGTCACCATCCGCACCAGCTTCGACAACACCCTGCCCAACGTGCCGCTGGATGGTGACCAGCTGCGCCAGGTGGCCATAAACCTGATTCTGAACGCCGGGGGGGCAATGCCCGACGGCGGCGAGCTGCTGATCGCCACCACGCCGGGCCCTGAGCAGACCGTACGGGCCATCTTTCGCGATACCGGTTCCGGCATCCCCCCTGAAAATCTGGAAAAGATTTTCGAACCGTTCTACACCACCAAGGCGCGCGGTACCGGCCTGGGGTTGGCCATCACCCGCCAGATCATCGAAATGCACCATGGCGAGATCGATATCGAGAGCGAGTCGGGCCACGGCACCACCGTCACCCTGACCCTGCCGATCGATCACGAGGGGTTGGTATGACCGACAAGCAACGGATACTGCTGATCGATAACGAGGAAGGTCTCTGCCGGATGATGGAACAGGTGCTGCTGGACAGCGGCTATCTGGTGCGGGCCTACACCAACCCGCTGAAGGCCGTCGAATCCTTTGTCCCTGGCGGTTGCGATCTGGTGATTACCGACATCAAGATGCCGGGCATGACCGGCCTGGAGGTTCTGCAGAAGGTCAAGGAACAGGCGAGGGACCTGCCGGTGATTATCATCACCGCCTATGCCACGGTGGAGATGTCGATCCAGGCCATGAGACGGGGGGCCTACGACATGCTGACCAAGCCGTTCGAGCCGGAAGAGCTGGTCTACCGGGTCAAGAACGCCCTGCAACAGGCGCTCCTGCAGGAGGAAAACCGGGAACTGCGGCGCGAGATTGAGGAAAAACTCCAATTTGACAGCATCATCGGCGCCTCCGGGGCACTGCGCAACGTGCTGGACAAGGTGGGGAAGGTGGCGGGACGTGACACCTCGGTGCTGATCACCGGCGAATCCGGCACCGGCAAGGAACTGATCGCCCAGGCGATCCACTACCATTCGGCACGCAAGGAGAAAAAATTCATCGCCATCAACTGCGGTGGCCTGCCGGAAAGCATCCTGGAGAGTGAACTGTTCGGCTGCCGGAAAGGGGCCTTCACCGGCGCCACCACGAACCGGCAGGGGCTCCTTGAAGCGGCCGACGGCGGCACCCTGTTCCTGGATGAGGTGGGCAACCTGCCGATGAACGTCCAGAAGACCCTCCTCCGTTTCCTGCAGGAACAGGAGTTTACCCGTGTGGGGGAGACAACCCCCACCCGGGTGGATGTACGGGTACTTTCCGCAACCAATGCCGATCTGAAGGAGGCGGTCAGGAAGGGAGAGTTCCGGGAGGATCTCTACTACCGCCTGAACGTGGTAAACCTGCACCTGCCGCCCCTACGGGAGCGGGTTGAGGATATTCCCCTGCTGGCGGCCCACTTCACCCACCTGCAGAACATCAAATTCGGCACCACCATCAAGGGGTTTGAGAGAGATGCCATGCAGGTATTCTGCTCCTTCCCGTGGCCCGGCAACATCCGCCAACTAAAGAATGTCATTGAGGCCTGCATGGCAATGGAGGGGAGCGACTATATCGCCCTTGAGACCCTGGGACAGGTGATCGAACTGCCGGATGGACCGCTACCGGCCAGCATCCAGGGGCACCCCTCCCTCACCGGCAACGTTCCGTTCACCGCAGCCCTAGAACGGTTCGAGCGGGATCTGCTGCGGGATCTGCTGCAAAAACACAGCGGAGCGGTAGACCTGGCGGCCAGAGAGGCCGGGATGAATATGGCTACCCTCTACCGCAAGATCAAGAAATACGGCCTAAAAAAGGAAGAATACAACGGCTAGCCCCTACCGTTACGTTGCAAAGGATCGAGAGTCACGCAGGACGGGAGGTCCGGCCTGCGTGTGCCATTAAGCCACAAAGGTGATCCAGCCGAACTGATCGGGGATGCCGCCGGTCTGAATGCCGGTCAGGGTGTCGTACAGCCGCTGGGTGAGACTGCCCACGCCGCCGCCACCCAGCGGTACGGTCTCTCCCTTGTAGTGCAACGTCCCCACCGGCGTAATCACCGCAGCGGTGCCGCTGCCAAAGGCCTCGGTTACCCTACCGGCCTTGATATCGGCCATCAGTACATTCACATCAATCTTCGCTTCTTCAACCGTACACCCCGCCTGCTGGGCCAGGGTCAACACCGAGTCACGGGTCACTCCGGCTAGAATTGAACCGTTCAGGGCAGAGGTGACCACGCGGTTGCCATAGACGAAGAACATGTTCATCGCCCCCACCTCTTCGATATAGCGCTGCTCACGGCCATCCAGCCACAGCACCTGGTCGAACCCCTTCTTCTTGGCCTCCAGACCTGCCTTAAGCGAAGAGGCATAGTTGCCGCCGGTCTTGGCCTCGCCGGTCCCCCCGGGGACCGCCCTGACATAATGGTCTTCCACCATGATGCTGACCGGCTTGAATCCGGCTGCGTAGTAGGCCCCCACCGGCGAAAGGATCACGAAAAAGTAGAAGTGATCAGATGGGTTGACCCCCAAAACTGGTTGAACACCAATCATGGCCGGACGGATATAGAGCGAAGTGCCCGAAGCGGTGGGAATCCACTCCTTTTCCAGGTTGACCAGTTGCTTGATCCCCGTGATAAAGAGTTCTTCCGGCAGTTCAGGCATACACAAACGGCTGGCGGAGAGATTGAAACGTCGGGCGTTCTTATCCGGACGGAACAGTGCAACCCGGCCATCGGCCCATTTATAAGCCTTTAATCCCTCAAAGATCTCCTGGGCATAATGGAACACCTGGGCGGAGGGGTCCAACACAAACGGCTCGTACGGTTTGATCCGGGCGTTATGCCAGCCGTGCTCCGCGGTCCATTCAATCAACAGCATCCTGTCGGTAAAGATACGGCCAAAGCCAAGCTTCGATTCATCGGCCACCTTCGCCTTCATCTGCCCCGCTGCCAGGGGGAGTACTGAAATATCCATCTGCAACCTCCCGTTCTCCAAATGTTGAGACGGTGTAACGAACAAAGCGGCTCCAAGCCGCCGCACCGTTTGCCACCGTTTGTGCCCCGGACCGATCCGGGATTTCAAAGGTACCGCCACCTCCGCGCAGCTGTCAACCACTTCCTGTAACGGCCTCCGGGGCTTCTCGCCGTGATCTTAAAATCTGATTAAAAACCGAAAGAACACTCGCTATCGAAAAGGAAGTGTGCTAGAAGCAGAAAAAATGCTGGATCAGATTGCAACTCCTCAATCACGTGCTACGATCAGAGGCCAGATTCAACGCTGTTGGAGACGTCCAGACAGCGTAAAAAAAACCAAGGGGGACCCGAATGAAGAAGGCAGATCTCGTTGCAAAGATGGCGGCAGGCGCAGGCATCACCAAGACCCAGGCCGAAAAGGCCCTCAGCGCCTTCATGGCGTCAACCGAGGCAGCCATGAAAGCCGGCGACAAGCTGACCCTGGTCGGCTTCGGCACCTTCAGCACCGTAACCCGCAAGGCCCGTACCGGCCGCAATCCCCAAACCGGCAAAGAGATCAAGATCCCGGCCAAGACATCGGCTAAGTTCTCCCCGGGTAAAGGCCTGAAAGACCTGAAAGTCAAGGCTGCCAAGAAGAAGTAACCCATTCACGGCCATACCGTTACGAAGAGAGGCCTGCGGTTCTTCCGCAGGCCTCTCTTCGTACCGCCAACATGAAGCCACGGGTCAATGCAATACAATACCGCTTGTCCCCTCCGTGTAAAGCTGGATGGAGAGCTTGTCTCGCTGCACCAGCACATCGTGCAGGCTGATGGAGGTGACCGTCCCGTTCAAAAACAGGTTCCCCCCCAGGCTCACCCGCGTCAACGCCTTGTTGGCCATGGCACGGGCCTGTTCAAGTCGCTGGCTCAGGTCAAGATTCAACCGTTCCTGGATCGCACGCCGTATGGCGCCATGGAGAAACCAGTCAGCCGTTTTCAGCAACATACTCCGCGTCTGTAGGTCAAACTCCAGGTCTTCAACGGAAAAGATGTTGGTTCGTGGATTGAAGGCCGGTCGACAGGTCAGGTAGAGTACACCATCAAGGGAGCCGGTGGTCTCCAGCCTGATCACCAGATGATTGCCGCTGCCGTACAGCTCCATCCGCTTCAGGACAACATGCCGCCCATCGCTGCTAAACTCCTTGTTCAGAAGCAATGGGGCCGCCACGGCCAGGAGATCCTTGTAGTAGAGATCGGTCTGCAGTGCAACCCGGAAGGTCCGATCGCCACCTCGCTCCTGCAGCAGGTTAGGCAACGGCACCGGCGGATGGGCGGCCGGCTCAGGCCCCACCACGAGATCGGCGAAGGTCGTCAACCCCACCCCCAAACGGATCAGATGATGCTGGGCATACAGGGGATAGAGCAACGCCTCATGCGGGGTCAGGGTAAGCCAGGCACGGTACTGACGGTCAAGCAAAATAGGACGCTGCGCGGCATTCCAGATCTTTAGGACCTCAGGACGGAGGGGAAAACGTTCATTGAGCCGCCAGGCGATCAGATCGGCGAGCACCCGCTGTACCGGCTGGGTAATGCCGTCGACAATATGGCGAGGCCTGAAGGAAAAGGGGCCGATACGCACCTCTTCAGCCAAAAGATCGCTCAATCCGGTGTAATAGACCAGAGCATGCACCTTCCAGTCCGGGGTTACACTGGCGGTTATCTTGAAGCTCAGTTTAGCGGTAAGAGGAGGAGCCTCAAAGATCCCGTAGCGGAGGGTAAGGGCGATCGGCACCGTGAGGTGGATAAAGTTATCGGCGGCAACGACCTGCAACGGACCATTCCGCAGGACAACCGCAGTCAACCCGTTGGTGCCTGTTGATCCCCGGTACAATTCATGAGGGGTGAGCCGATTCAGGGTATCACTCAACTCACGATCAGAGGCCTCCAGGGTGACGTTCAGGTGAGAGGGTTCCTGCTTCAATGCCGTACGAAATGGCTCTTCCGGTGGTTTTTCTGCAACGAGGGAGCCGGTATGGGCAGCTCCCCCGGCACAGGCAGACAGACAGAGCATCGGCAGCAATGCGCCAAACAGACAGATCCGTTGCTTCTTGGATATCACGTCATGACCTCACAAAGCGAAAATCAAGCAAATTTGCAGGGCATACTAGCCCATATCCTCGAAAGAAAAAAGTCCCTCCATTAACAAAATTTCACTCAGCCCTCCATGCTCATACCGGTTCGACAGACTAATCCCCTACATCCCAACAGGCTGACTGCGCGGATAGAGGTACCGAAGCTCTGCAGCTCTTCCTGGCGTTCCTCGTTTGCCTGACATCCCTTGGCCATGCCCCCTCAGAGAAAAAGTGATGGTTCCTTGCGGGCGCTGTAGTTCTGTGCCAGCATCTCACGCCGGACCGCCACCATCGGGTGGTTGACAAAGCGGGCCTCAGTTGGGCAGCTACGGGTGCAGGCGCAGCAGAGGATGCAGTGTGCGGCATCGGTTACGACCGTATCCTGTATGGTAATCACGGAGGTCGGGCAGGCCTTGGCACAGGCGCCGCACAGGCTACAGCGCTCCGGGTCGGTTTCCGGTGCTATGCCGCCCAAGGGCGGCCGTTCCTTATAGGGCAGATTGCCAGGAATGGCGGGGAGTGCCGGGTTGCCGTCGCGCAGCCGTTGTGCGATCGCTTCGCCAAACGCAAACGCCTGTTGCAGATCAGCCTGGTCGGGCCGGTTTGCAGCAATCGGCTGTTGTGGTGTCGAGTAGGAGTGCTCACCGATAAAAGCCCCGGCGGCAATCACCTGGAACCCCTTTTGCGTCACCACGTCCCGCAGCTCAACCAATGCGTCCTCGAACTCCCGGTTGCCGTACAGCACCACGATAACGGCGGGGACATTGACCGCTGAAAGACCGTGCAGGCGCTGCAGGCAGACCTCCGGCACCCGGCCGGCATAGACCGGCACACCGATGATGGCAATGCCGTCACTCAGGCAGGCGCTGATACCATCCGGTCGGTGCGTGAGGTCGCAGGTTTCAACAGCATCGGTTTTGAGCCCGGCGGCGATCTGCTCAACGATCCTGCG
>JAJYCS010000064.1 GCA_021778115.1 Deltaproteobacteria bacterium | reverse complement strand
TGGCGGTCACTGTGGCGCCGGCCACCAGGGGGGCGCCGACCTTGACGGACTCGCCGCCGACCATCAGCACCTCGCCGAACTCAACGGTGTCACCCACCAGGCCTTCAAGTTTCTCTACCTTGAGAAAATCGCCTTCAGCGACCTTATATTGCTTGCCACCTGTCTTGATCACTGCGTACATAGCTTTGTACCACCTCTTTGGTTTTTACAGAGTTGTGGACTATAGCCAACTAGGTCTTGTTAGTCAACTTTTTTTTGATGGCCCCGCTAAAACGTGGCGGAATCGGTTACCTCGCCACTGTTACGAACAGCACCCGTCCTTGATCTGTTCCTCTTTCCCGTAGGAAAGCCGTAGGCCGCACTTCTGGCACCGCCAGAAGAGGCCGCCTCAGCCGGGCATCAGAATCATCTTGCCCTGGCAGTCCGGGCATTCTTTTTCATTCTGCATGATCGCCTCCTGTGAAATCGATGGGCTGACTGTACGTCGGAGCCGGCTTGAAAGTCAACCGGGGATGCGGGGTTACGCTACAGATACCGACAGCCGGGCTACCCCTGGCACCTCGGCCTCCAACCGGTCGCCGGATATCACGCGCCCCACGCCGGCCGGGGTTCCTGTGAGGATGATATCCCCCTCCTCCAGGGTGAAGATGGTGGAGAGGTGGCTGATGATCCGGGCCACCGGGTTGATCATCAGGCTGGTGGAACCGTTCTGGCGCTCGGTGCCGTTTACCTGCAGGCGGATGGTCAGGGCCTGCGGATCGGCCACGGCCGAGGCCGGGGCAAAGTCTGACAGCGGGCAGGCGGTGTCGAACCCCTTGGCCATATCCCAGGGCAGTCCTTTCTTTTTCAGGCTGTCCTGCACATCCCGCAGGGTCATGTCGATGGCCACCCCGTAGCCGGCTACATGGGAGAGCGCCTCGGCCTCGGGGATATCCTTGCCGTCAGTGCCGATCAGCACCGCCAGTTCGGCCTCGTAATGGCACTCCCGGCTGAAGGAAGGGATACGGATCTGGTCACCGTCGTAAATGACCGCCGAGGCAGGCTTCATGAACACCACTGGTGCCGTCGGCGTCTCATTGCCTAATTCCGTGATGTGATCCACGTAGTTGCGGCCGATGCAGAGGATCTTGCCGATAATAAATTCATTCCCGGTGGCGGGCAGTGAAACGGTCTTCATAACAGACTCTCCCCCGTCATCTCGTTCGGTTGCGGCAGCCCCAGGATCTTCAGCATGGTGGGGGCGATGTCGGCCAGTTTGCCGCCTTCCCGCAGCACCGCACCCCTGCGCCGGTCATCTACCAGCACCAGCCAGACCGGGTTGCAGGTGTGGGCGGTATGGGGCTCGCCCTTGTCGTCAGCCATCTGTTCCGCATTGCCGTGGTCGGCGGTGATCAGCACCGTGCCGCCCAGGGCCCGCACCTTCTCCACCACCCGGCCCACCGCGGCATCCACCGCCTCCACCGCCTTGATGGCGGCCGA
Source organism: Deltaproteobacteria bacterium (assembly GCA_021778115.1). Classification (GTDB taxonomy): domain Bacteria; phylum Desulfobacterota; class Desulfuromonadia; order Geobacterales; family Pseudopelobacteraceae; genus Trichlorobacter. The sequence goes on along the minus strand of JAJYCS010000064.1, from coordinate 10,701 downwards.
CAGGATGCCGGTGTGGCCCACCATGTCGCAGTTGGCGAAGTTCAGGATCACCACGTCGTAGCAATCCTGCTCCAGGCGTTTGAACAGTTCGTCAGCCACCGCAAAGGCGCTCATCTCGGGTTTCTGGTCGTAGGTGGCCACCTCTTTGGGCGAGGGGATCAGGCAGCGTTCTTCGTGAGGGAAGGGGGTCTCCACCCCGCCGTTGAAGAAAAAGGTGACGTGGGCGTATTTTTCGGTCTCGGCGATCCGTAGCTGGTGCTTGCCGGCCCCGGCCAGCACCCCGCCCAGCAGATTGGTCAGGGGTTGTTGCTCGAAGGCGATCGGCAGGCCGAAGGTGGCGTCGTACTCGGTCATGCAGACGTACCTGGCCAGTTGGGGCACCCGCTGGCGCGAGAAGCCATCGAACTGTTGAGCGGTGAGGGCCCGGGTGATCTCACGGGCCCGGTCGGAGCGGAAGTTGAAGAAGATGACGGCGTCGTTGTCGTTGATGGTGCCTACCGGCTGTCCGTCGGCAGAGATCACGGCCGGCAGGACGAATTCGTCGGTAACGTTGGCAGCGTAGCTGGCGTTGATCGCCTCGGCCGAGGAATGACGCTGCTCACCCAGACCGAGCACCATGGCGTTGTAGGCCCTTTCCACCCGCTCCCAGCGGTTGTCGCGGTCCATGGCGTAGTAGCGCCCCATAACGGTGGCGACCCGGCCGCAACCGATCTGCTGCAGTTCCTTCTCCAGCTCGGCCAGGTATCCTGCGCCGCTCTGGGGCGGGGTGTCGCGGCCGTCCAGCAGGCAGTGGACGAAGACCTCGCCCAATCCCTGCTGTTTGGCCAGCCTGAGCAGGGCATAGAGGTGCGTCGTGTGGGAGTGGACCCCACCGTCAGACAGAAGGCCCGCCAGGTGCAGCCGGCCGCCAGCCGCCTGTACCCGGGCGATGCAGTCCAGCAGCACCGGATTGGTGAAAATGTCGCCGTCCTTAATTGCTTTGGTGATGCGGGTCAGGTCCTGATAGACGATCCGGCCGGCCCCCAGGTTCAGGTGTCCCACCTCGGAGTTGCCCATCTGCCCATCAGGCAGCCCCACCGCCATCCCCGAGGTGCGGATCTGTACATGGGGGAAGTCGTGCAGGTAGCCGGTCAGGCAGGGGGTCTTGGCCAGGGCAACGGCGTTGTGGGCATCGTTGGGGTTGATACCCCATCCGTCAAGGATCATCAAGACTAACGGTTTCTTCATGCGGGTTGGTCCTTTGCGCTAGAAACGCGGTCCCATTGGGGGACCGCTGGGCCCCTTCTTCTTGGAGGGATCGTACTGTTCGATAATGATCCTGGTCCCTGCAGGCAGGGGGCTGTTGATGAGTTCGACGTTGGCGTCATCGCTCATGCCGGTTTGTACCGGCACCGCCACCGGCTTGCCCCCTTTCAGGATGTAGACCTGCTGTCGCGGAGCGGTATTCTTGGCTTTCGACGCGGTCCCGTCCGCGACGGTGGAGGATGGCGGCCTCGTGCCGTCGGCTGAACGAGGTCTGAAGCGCAGCGCCGCCGAGGGGAGTTTCAGCACCCCTTCCCGGCGGCCGGTCTCGATGGCCACATTGGCGGTCATCCCCGGCTTGAGCAGGAGATTACGGTTGTCCACCTGCACCACCACCACGTAGGTGACCACGTTCTGCTGGGTAATCGGGGCGCTGCGGATCTGGGTGACCCTGCCGTTGAAGGTCCGGTCCGGGTAGGCATCAACGGTGAAGGTGACCGGCTGTCCCAGGCGGGCCCGGCTGATGTCCGATTCGTCGACGCTGGTCTCGATCTGCATCTTGGTCAGGTCCTGGGCGATGGTGAAGAGGGTCGGGGTCTGGAACGAAGCGGCGACGGTCTGCCCCACATCGATGCTGCGTGAGATGACCACCCCGTCCACCGGAGAACGGATGACCGAGTTTTTCAGGTTGGTCTCTGCCTGCAGCAGGGTGCCCTTTGATTGGGTTAGGCCGGCATCGGCAGCCTTGATCCCTGCCAGAGCCTCGTCGTAGGCGGTCTGTGCGGCGTCGTAGTCGCTCTGGGCGATGATCCCCTGTGAGAGGAGTTGACGGTTCCGCTCCAGGGTCCGACCGGCATCGGCACGGACCACCCGGGCCTTTTGCAGGGCGGCCTGGGCGTTCTGCCAGGCGCCCCGGGCCTGTTCCACCTGGGCCACAAACAGGGCCGGATCGATCTCGGCGATGATCTGGCCTCGCTTTACGCGGGAGTTGTAGTCGACGTACAGTTTCTGGATAGTGCCGGAGACCTGGGAACCGACCGAGACGGTGGTGACGGCGTTGACCGTGCCGGTGGCGGAGATGGTGGAGACGATGGTGCCACGCTCCAGCGTGGCGAACTTGTAGGCCAGCTGGGGGGTGCGTCCCAGCCAGAACCAGAGCAGGGCGGCGATGGCCATCAAGGCAGTGGCGCCTGAAATGATGAGCTTTTTCATGGCGTCACACAGTACGCAGAAAAAAACCCCGTGTCAACCGACACGGGGTTCGTTCTGTGTGCGCCTGCCGGATGAGCGGCAGGCTAACCTCGGCACCCCTCCTTGCAGTGGGAAACCGGACGGATCCTAAAGTGCGCAGTCCACATGGCGGGTTCTCCTTTCTCTCGGGGTATGCATAAAAAGATAATAATGGTCTTAAAGGTAAAAGTCAACCGTCTGCCGACGGATTTTACCGCTTGATATCAGCAGCAGGCGAACGCTATAAAGAATCAGGTTGCCTGTTATCCCACGAAATCTGCAGGGGGCTGTCCTATGTCTTTCCGTACCATCGAGTGGCGCGATCAAGCCGTGATTATGCTGGATCAGACCAGGCTGCCGGCTGAAGAGTGCTACAATCGGTATACCGAGTACCGTCAGGTGGCAGAGGCGATTAGGGGGATGGTTGTCCGGGGCGCCCCGGCCATCGGTGTCGCCGCAGCCATGGGGGTCGCCCTGGGGGCCCAGGGGATCATCGCCGACACCCAGGAGTCGTTCTTTCAGCAGCTGGAAAACCTCTGCGACGTGCTGGCCCAGACCCGGCCTACGGCGGTAAACCTGTTCTGGGCCATTGAGCGGATGAAACGCCGGGCCGGTGAGCTGAAAGGCCAACCGTTGGATGCCATCTGTGCCGGCCTGCAGGCCGAGGCGATCGCCATCGAACAGGAAGACCTTGCAATCTGCAAGGCGATCGGACGTAACGGTGCCGCGTTGATCCCGCAGGGGGCCACGGTCCTTACTCATTGCAACGCAGGCGGCCTGGCCACCGCCGGCTATGGCACCGCCCTGGGGGTTATCCGGGCCGCCCACGAGGCCGGAAAACAGGTTCGGGTGATCGCCGACGAGACCCGCCCGTGGCTGCAGGGGGCCCGGCTGACCACCTGGGAGCTGATGAAGGACCGTATTCCGGTGACCCTGATCACCGACAACATGGCCGGCTTCTTCATGGCACGCGGCGAGATCACCTGCTGTGTGGTGGGGGCCGACCGGATCGCCGCCAACGGCGACACCGCCAACAAGATCGGCACCTACGGCGTGGCGGTGCTGGCGAAGGAACATGGCATCCCGTTTTACGTGGCGGCGCCGGTATCCACCCTCGATCTTACGCTGGCCGATGGCTCCCTGATCCCGATTGAGGAACGGCCTGCCACGGAGGTCACCCATATCCGGGGTCAGATGATTGTTCCGGAGGGGGTGCGGGTGCGCAACCCCGCCTTCGATGTGACGCCGGCCCGCTACATCACCGCCATCATCACCGAACGGGGTCTGGCGCAGGGCGACTATCGCCAGGGACTGGCGGCGCTGTAGGGGAGGAGAATGATGCCGGGCACCCGTTTCGATCACCAGTTCTGCTGGATCATGGCCCTTGAGGAGGATCCGGCCCGTGACCATGCCCTGGCCGACCTGCTGGAACGTTCCGGTTGCGTCTATGGGGTCCGTTCCGCCACCAATCTGGCGCTGCTGCAGGCCCGGTTCTCGGTGGAGGGGCTGTTGAAGATCACCCTGGCGGCTCTGCATGCTCCATCCCCCGACCTGGCTTTGAACGGGTTTGAACGGCTGGCCGGGGTGCTCTCTCCGGAACTGCTGGCAGCGGTGGTGCACAACCGCAGACGGCTGGTACAGATGATGCAACTCTGCGGTTCCTCTCCCTTTCTGGTGAACCTGCTGTACAAGACCCCCTGTCTGTTTGAACGTCTTTTTTTTGATGCTGAGCTGGATCAGTCCCGCAGTTACCACGAACAGTTGGCCGTCCTGCGTCGCTCGCTGCCCGTTGCTGCGGATATGGCGGCCCTGCAGAAGACCCTCCGTTGCTTCAAACGGGCCGAGATCCTGCGGATAGCCACCCGGGACCTCTGCGGTCTGGCCTCGCTGGAAGAGGTGACCCGGGAGCTATCCGACCTGGCAGCGGTTACCCTGCAGGTTGCCTACGAAACCTGTCATCGCCTCCTGCAGCAGGAGTACGGCACGCCGCTCATGCAGACCGAAACTGCCGCACGGGAAGCCGCGATGACCATCATCGGCATGGGTAAGCTGGGTGGCCGGGAGCTTAACTTCTCCTCAGACATCGATATCATCTACTTCTATGAATCTGACCGGGGAGAAACCAGTGGTGTTGACGATGGCCGTAGGGGCCGCAAGGGGGTGGTGTCACTGCACACTTTCTTCAACAAGCTGGCTGAGCAGATCACGAAAGCCCTGCATCAGGTGACTGAAGACGGCTTTGTCTTTCGGGTGGACCTCGGCCTCCGTCCGGAGGGGAAGTCGGGCGATATGGCGGTTTCGCTGCGATCAGCCGAGGTCTATTATGAGTCCTGGGGACAGTCCTGGGAACGGACCGCGATGCTGAAGGCCCGGCCGGTGGCCGGTTCTCTGGAGTTGGGGGAGCAGTTGTTGCAGCTCTTATCCCCCTTTGTCTACCGTAAATACCTCGATTACACCCTGATCGAGGATATGAAGCTGATGAAGCAGAAGATTGACGTCTCGCTGGCCCGTACCCGCGAAGGGGAGACCAACCTCAAGCTGGGGCGGGGAGGCATCCGTGAGATCGAATTCTTCATCCAGGCTCTGCAACTGGTCTATGCCGGCAAGACCCCCAGGCTTCGGGAGCGTAACTCGCTTATGGCCCTGCAACTACTGGCCGAGGCCCGTCTCATAAGCGACGAGGAGAGCCGGCAGTTGAGCGAGGCGTATCGCTTTCTGCGCACGGTGGAGCACCGTATCCAGGTGGTGCAGGAGCGTCAGACCCACAGTCTGCCGTCCGGTACTGAAGAACTGCAGGCGCTGGCCCGGCGTTGTGGCTTCTTGCGTGAGAACGGCCTGGAGCGGTTCAGCGAGACCCTGGAGGGGCACCGGCAACGGGTTGCAACCATCTATAACGGCCTGTTTTACAGTCGTGAGGAGAAGCTGCAGCAGGCGGTGCAGCCTGAGATACTCTGCCTTTTGGATGTCAAGGCCGATCCCGATCTGGTGAAGGATCTGCTGGCCGAGCGGCGGCTGGAGGATCTGGACCGTGCCTTTGATAACTTAAATCTCCTGCGGGGTGGCAGGGTGCGGGGGAACATCACCGAACGCAGCCGCCGGGTGCTGGCCCAGATCGCCCCCCCCCTGCTGCAGTACCTGCTGGAATCACCGGACCCCGACATGGCCCTGGCCAACGCTGAGAAGTTCCTGGGGGTGGTGGCCGGCCGATCCTCATTCTACGCTCTGTTGGCGGAGAACCGGGCGACCCTGCAGCTGCTGGCCACGCTGTTCGGTACCTCGGCGTTTCTGTCCAAGATCCTGATCGGCCATCCTGAACTGCTGGAGAGCATGGTGGCCCGCACCTACGCCTTTATGCTCAAACCGCGGGAGGTGATGCAGGAGGAACTGGCGAGTCTGCTGTCGCAGGCCGAGGATTTCGAGGAGTTGCTGGACGTGTTGCGGCGCTACCGCAATGAGGAGTTCCTGCGGATCGGCCTGAATGATATCCACGGTAAGGTCGGCCAGGGCAGCATTGCCAGCCAGTTGACCGATCTGGCCGAGACCTGTCTGGAAGCGGCCTGTACCATTGCAACCGCAGAACTATCCCGTTTCGGACAGCCCACCTGGAGGGATAACGGTACCTATCACCGCTCGAACCTGGCCATTATCGGCATGGGCAAACTGGGCGGCCGTGAACTGAACTACCACTCCGACCTGGACATCATCTTCATCTACGACCACCAGGGGATGACGGACGGTGACAAGCAGATCAGCAACCACGAGTATTTTGCCAAGCTGGCCCAGAAGCTGATCTTGATCCTCGCCACCCAGACCCGTGAGGGGTACGTCTAGATGCTGGACACCCGCTTGCGCCCCTCCGGCAACGCCGGCCCGCTGGTTACCTCGCTGGAGTCGTTTCTGGCCTATCACCGCAGTGAGGCCCAGATATGGGAACGGCAGGCCCTGGCCAAGGCACGGGTGGTGTTCGGCGAGCCGGTCCTGGCTGAACATATCGGCGCCGTTGTGCGACAATCGGCCTTTGGCAGCTCCATCGACGAAGAGGGGCGGCGGGAGATCCACCGCCTGCGGATGCGGATGGAGAACGAGATCGCCCGGGAGAGCGAGGGGAGCTACAACATCAAGACCGGCCGCGGCGGTATGGTGGATGTGGAGTTTGTCGCCCAGTACCTGCTCTTGCGATACGGCTGCCGCCATCCCGAACTGCGCACCACCAATACGATCGTTGCCTTAAAAGAGGCCCGGGGGGCCGCGTTGCTTGCACGGGCAGATGCCGATACCCTGATCAATGGCTACAAGTTCCTGCGCAAGCTGGAGAACCGGCTGCGGCTGTTGCACGATTATTCCATCAACGCCCTGGGGGGTGATCAGCGTTACCTGGACAAACTGGCCCGGCGGCTGGGCTACGATCCCAAGTTGCGCCACCCCGGACAGGCCCTGATCAAAGACTATGAGGCCACCACCGAGGCGATCCGCGAGGTCTACGAGCGGACCCTGGGTGAGCGGGCCGAACCCGTGAAGGATGCTGCGATTACTGGAGAATGACCTGGATGCCCCTTTCCTGGAATGAAATACGTGATCGGTCGTTAGCTTTCAGCCGGGAATGGGCCGATGAATCCTCCGAAGATGCCGAGGCCAAGAGCTTTTGGGATGGCTTCTTCAATGTCTTTGGCATCACCCGTCGCCGGGTAGCCTCTTTTGAGGCGCCGGTCACCAAGGGCGACGGTCACGGTGGTTTCATTGACCTGCTCTGGAAAGGGGTGTTACTGGTCGAACACAAATCCCGTGCCAAAGACCTGGACCGGGCTGCCAAACAGGCCTTTGACTACTTTCCCGGCCTGAAAGAGCGCGACCTGCCCCGTTATGTGCTGGTCTCGGACTTTGCACGGTTCCGGCTGTATGATCTGGATGCTGTACCCCCCCTCAATCCCCCCCTGAATCAGGGGGGGGAAGCAAGCGGAGCGAGCAGGGGGGTACAGGAGGGGGTGCCCGACAGGGCGGGGGTGGTGGAATTTACCCTTGCCCAGCTTTCCGCACATATCCAGCTCTTCGGCTTTATTGCCGGTTACCAGACCCGCAGCTTTGGCCAGCAAGACCCGGTCAACGTGCAGGCGGCAGAGAAGCTGGGCCGGCTGCACGATCTTCTCAAGGCATCCGGTTACGATGGACACCCCCTTGAAGTCCTGTTGGTGCGGATACTTTTCTGTCTGTTTGCCGATGACACCGCCCTGTTCGAGCGTTGCCAGTTTCAGGATTATCTGGAACAACGTACCTCTGAGGACGGCAGCGATCTGGGGATGCACCTGGCAACACTGTTTCAGGTGCTGGACACCTCGCCGGAAAAACGCCTGAAGGCCCTTGACGAACAACTGGCCGCCTTCCCCTATGTCAATGGTCAGCTCTTCCGTGAGATGCTGCCGATCACCTCATGCGACCGGGCCATGCGGGAGACCCTGCTGGACTGCTGCGCCCTCGACTGGAGTCGGATCTCGCCCGCCATCTTCGGCTCGCTGTTCCAGAGCATCATGGACACCACCGCCCGCCGTAACCTGGGCGCCCACTACACCAGCGAGACCAACATCCTCAAACTGATCCACCCCCTGTTTCTGGATGAGCTGTGGACCGAGTTCAACAAGATCAGGAACAACCGCAACAAGCTGTTTGAGTTTCTGAAGAAGCTGGGGCATCTGAACTTCTTTGACCCGGCCTGCGGCTGCGGTAACTTTCTGGTGATCGCCTACCGTGAGCTGCGTCTGCTGGAGTTGGAGGTGTTGCGCCAGGTGCGGCAGAACGACCAGTTGATGCTGGATGTCTTTCAGTTGATCGGCGTCAACGTGGATCAGTTCCACGGCATCGAGATTGAAGAATGGCCGGCCCGGATTGCCGAGGTGGCGCTCTGGCTGACCGACCACCAGATGAACCTGCGGGTATCGGAAGAGTTTGGCCAGTATTATGCTCGCCTGCCGCTGAAAAAGGCGCCCCACATCGTGCATGGCAATGCCCTGCGGCTGGATTGGCGCGATGTTGTGCCACCCCACCGGCTCTCCTACCTGCTGGGTAATCCGCCGTTTGTTGGCTCAAAACTGTTGAACGATGACCAGCGGGCCGAAGTGGCGGCTGTTTTTCATGATGTGAAAGGGGCGGGGGTGCTAGACTATGTGGCCTGCTGGTACCGCAAGGCTACGGAGTATATGGCCGAGAATCCGACGGTGCGAACGGCCTTTGTCTCCACCAACTCCATCACTCAGGGTGAGCAGGTCGGCATCCTCTGGCCCGAGCTGTTCCGGCGGGGCGTCAGAATTCAGTTTGCCCACCGCACCTTTCAATGGAACAGCGAGGCGCGGGGCAAGGCGGCGGTGCATTGTGTAATTGTTGGCTTTGGGCTTACCCCCCCTCAATCCCCCCCTGAATCAGGGGGGGAAGCGAGCGGAGCGAGCAGGGGGGGTGAAAAATGGCTGTTTGACTACGACACGCCGCGAAGTGAACCCCACGCGGTGAAGGTAGGTAACATCAACCCCTATCTGGTTGATGGGCCGGATAGGGTGCTGTTCAAACGAAACAGGCCGCTCTGTGAAGTTGCAGAAATGACGAAAGGCAGCCAACCTACAGATGCCGGAAACTTATTGCTGAGTAATGAAGAAAAAGACCAGTTGTTGTCATGCGAACCAACGGCGGGGCATTGGGTACGCCCCTTTGTCGGCGCTGATGAGTTTATCAACGGTATTCCTCGTTGGTGTCTGTGGCTAAAGGATTGCCCACCGGATCTGCTGCGGACCATGCCGCATGTTTTAAGACGAGTTGAAGGGGTACGTAAAACGAGGCTTGCCAGTAAAAAAGCGGCAACCCGCGAATGGGCGCAACGGCCAGCTTTATTTACCGAGGACAGACAGGCAAACAAAACATATCTATTAATTCCAAGTGTTTCATCGGAGCGTCGTCTTTACATCCCGATAGGGTTCATGCAGCCTGAGGTAATTGCTAGCAATTTAGTGCTTACTATCCCCAACGCCACTCTCTACCACTTCGGTATCCTCTCCTCCACCATGCACAACGCCTGGATGAGGGCGGTTTGTGGACGGCTGAAGAGCGATTATCGTTACTCAGCCGGTATCGTCTACAACAACTTCCCCTGGCCGGACCACCCCCGCCTCGCAAGCTCGGCACCCCCTCCTGATTCAGGAGGTGGACGGGGGGTGGTAGCCGTCATCGAAACCGCCGCGCAGGGCGTTCTTGATGCCCGCGCAAAATTTCCTGCCTCCACCCTGGCCGATCTGTATGATCCGCTAACCATGCCGCCGGAACTGGTCAAGGCCCACCAGGCCCTTGATAAGGCGGTGGATGCTGCCTACGGCAGAACCGGTTTCAAGACCGAGGCAGAGCGGGTGGCGTTTTTGTTTGAACGTTACCAGCAACTGACCGCGCCGCTGGCTTTGGCAGGGGATAAGAAGATGAAGCGGTCTGGTAAGGCGTCGTGATCATTTTTCTGGACGAATCAGGCGACCTGGGTTTTGATTTCAGTAAGCCGAAGACATCCCGTAAGTTTGTCATCACGCTGCTGGTGTGCGAAAGCACAGAGGCGATGGAGGGATTTCGTCGTAGCGTGCGCCGGACATTGAAGAACAAGCTCAATGCTAAGAAAAAACGGTCGCAGGAGTTGAAGGGCACCAACACCAGCCAGCCGGTTAAAGAGTATTTTTACCGGCACGTGTCAGCCGATGGCTGGCAGCTTTATTCAGTGATACTCAATAAACAGCGAGTTTACGAACATTTGCAGACCAAGCAGGGCAAGAAAAAGCTGTACAATTTTCTGGCACGGTTTCTACTTGAAAAAATCGATCTTTCCAAGGCCGGTACTACGGTCAACCTGATTCTGGACAGATGCAAAAACAAGGAAGAGATCAAGGATTTCAACTCGTATGTCGAAAACCATCTGCAAGGACTGCTGCCACTGGCCGTGCCACTCTTCATTACACATGAGTTTTCACACAACAACCCAGGATTACAGGCAGTAGATTTGTTTTGCTGGGGGTTTTACCGAAAACACGAGGTATATGACGAGGAATGGTACCAGGTGTACCGGTCGGCAATCACCTATGAAGGGGAGTATCTGAAATAAAGACAATAAAAAAGACGGCCCCTGTTGCGTCTGTTATCCCGAGGCTCATAGCCAACCGATGGAAGGAAGCACCTCAGGCACGCAGCAGGACTTACCCGTCTGTTTGCACTGTATCC
>JAJYCS010000063.1 GCA_021778115.1 Deltaproteobacteria bacterium | reverse complement strand
GGTGGCCACCATCCCCTCGGCGGCGGCGCGGCCGGCCTTTTTGGAGGCGGCTGCCAAGCCTTTTTTACGCAGGTAATCGATGGCCTGCTCCATAGCGCCACCCACCTCTTCCAGGGCCTTCTTACAATCCAGCATCCCTGCGCCGGTGGTCTTTCTCAGTTCATTTATCTGTGCTGCGGTGATTGCCATGATCGTCTATCCTCCGAACCACCTGCACAAAACGGCGGTGGTCATCTGTTGTTCGTTGTCCGGCCGTGAACCTAGTCGGCAGATGCTTCGCAAGCGGCGTCATCACCAAGGGCCGCTTCCAATCCGTCGGCGCCCTCAGCATCGCTCTGCAACGCGGTGGTACGGGCCTCCGCTCCCTCCAGCACCGCATCGGCGATCTTGGCCGAGAGCAGCCGGATGGCGCGGATGGCATCGTCGTTGCCGGGGATCACGTAGTCGATCACGTCCGGATCGCAGTTGGTGTCGACGATGGCCACCACCGGAATTCCCAGCTTCTGCGCTTCCTGGACGGCGATCTCCTCGTTTTTGGGATCGATCACGAACATCAGGCCCGGCAGCTTGTGCATATTCTTGATGCCGCCCAGCACCTTCTGCAGCTTCTCGCGCTCTTTATCCATCTTGAGCGCCTCTTTCTTGGTGTAGGCATCGATGGTGCCGTCTTCGAACATGGCGTCCAGTTTTTTCAGACGCTCAATGCTCTTTTTGACGGTGGCAAAGTTGGTCAGCATGCCGCCCAGCCAACGCTGGTTGACGTAGTACTGCCCACAACGGGTTGCCTCCTCGGCGACCGAGTCCTGGGCCTGCTTCTTGGTGCCGACAAAGAGCACGGAGTTTCCCTGCTCGGCGGCCTCCTTGACAAAGCTGTAGGCTGATTTGAAGTAGCGGACGGTCTTCTGCAGGTCGATGATGTAGATGCCGTTACGTGCCCCAAAGATGTATGGTTTCATCTTGGGGTTCCAACGTTTGGTCTGGTGGCCGAAATGGACGCCGGCCTCCAGCAGTTCCTTCATGCTGATACTGGACATACTCGTTCTCCTTTGGTTGTTCCTCCGCCCCGCCTGAATCCCTGCCCGTCACAAGGGACACCGCCGGTTTTTTACTCGGGGCGTGTGAATTGAAAAGCAGGACTTTCTATCACAGTATCTGTAACGAAATCAAGGGGAAAAAGGGGGCTGGCGGATGGCCTCCAGGGGGCAGGCATCCGTGCAGGCGCTGCAGCCGGTGCAGTCCTGGGGGCGGGTGATGACGGCATGCTTGCGATACCCGCTGGCGCTCAGGGTGATGAGCCGCAGGAGACAGGCGGCAACGCAGCGCCCGCAGCCGGAACAACGCCCCGGGTCAATCTGTGGTGCGTTTGCCCCGTTTGGGGGGATCATTGGTGAATAGCTCCGGCTGCTTCCATTCCTTGACCACCGGTTGTTTCCTGCGGAACGGGTAATAACGGGGGCAGGAGGAGATCACGGCAAACTGGGGCTGTTTACAGCTCCGTCTGCAGCTGGCGCACAGTTTGCCGGGGATGATGGTCTCCTCCTTTGGGGCTCTTTTCTTCATTATCCGGGAGGCCATTGGAGTTCGCGCCCGGCTAACAGGTGCATGTGGAGATGGAAGACCGTCTGCCCCGCATCGGCACCGTTGTTCTGTACCAGGCGGAAGCCGCCTTCGGCAACGCCCCGCTCGCGGGCCAACTGTCCCGCCACCCGGAACAGGTGGCCCACTATGGCGTTATCCTGTTCTTCCATATCCAGGCAGTTGCTGAAGTGTCGCTTGGGCATCAGCAGCAGGTGCAGCGGCGCCTTGGGGGCGATATCCTCGATCGCCACCATCAGGTCGTCTTCAAAGACCTTCCTGGCCGGTATCTCACCGGCGATGATTCTGCAGAAGATGCAGTCAGTCATGGTTTGCTCCTCGTCTTGAGTCCCATCAGGAACTCGCGGTTGCCGTCGGCGCCGGTGATCGGTGAGTCGCAGATACCCAGCAGCTCGGCCCCAAGGTCAGCCGCCAGTGCCTCCATCTTGCGCAGCACCTCGTCGTGCAGCCTGGGGTCCCGCACGATGCCGCCTTTGCCGACCGCCCCCTTGCCTACCTCGAACTGGGGTTTGACCAGCGCCACCACCTCGGCCGGCCTTCGGAGCAGCGCCAGGGTTGGGGGGAGCACCAGGTTGAGCGAGATGAATGAGGCGTCGATCACCGCCAGGTCCGGCAGGGGATCCAGATGTTCCGGCTGCAGGTGGCGGATGTTGGTCTTTTCCAGTACCACCACCCGCGGGTCCTCCCGCAGTTTCCAGGCCAGCTGGCCGTAGCCGACATCCACAGCATAGACCCTGGCGGCCCCCCGTTGCAGCAGGCAGTCGGTAAAGCCGCCGGTGGAGGCGCCCACATCAATGGCAATCCGGCCTTCGGTGGTGATCGCGAAGGCGTCGAGTCCCTTTTCCAGCTTCAGTCCGCCCCGGCTGACATAGGGGAGCGCCTCTCCCTTGATCCGCAGTTCCACATCCGGCAGCACCTGCTGGCCGGCCTTTTCGGCGGCGTGGTCGCCCACCACCACCTGTCCGGCCATGATGAGGGCCTGTGCCTTCTCGCGGGAAGGGGCCAGGCCCCGTTCGAGCATCAGTTTATCAAGGCGCAGCTTGCCGCTCATGCACCTACGAGTTGGGATTTCGTGAAAATAGCCTTCAACCAGTACCCTTCCGCTTCAATATTCTCTCGGCCGCCTTCCTCGCGGTCCACCAGCGAGACGATCCCCAGCACGTCCAGACCCTCCTCCTTGGCTCGGTTGACCGCCTTCATGGAGGAGCCGCCGGTGGTGACCACGTCCTCCACAATCACGACCTTCGTGCCGGGTGGCAGGTTCTTGCGCCCCTCCAGCCATTGGCCGGTGCCGTGCCCCTTGGGCTCTTTGCGGATGATGAAGGCGTGCAGCGGCTTGCCGTCCAGACAGGCGGCGATGGAGGTGGCGGTGGCGATCGGGTCGGCCCCCAGGGTGATGCCACCCACGGCCTGCACACCGGGCACCTCTTTGATGGCCTCATAGAAGAGCTTACCCACCAACAGGCCGCCCTCAGCATGCAGGGTGGTCTGCTTGCCATCGAAATAGAAATCGCTCTGGCGGCCGGACGCCAGGGTCACCAGGCGTTTTTCGTAGGATAGCTCCAGGATGATCTGCTGCAACTTCTCGCGGTCGGTCATTGTTCGATGTACTCCTCTTCTTTCGTAAATAAACCCATCTGTGGCAGATGTGACGGCATCGGGAAGTTGATCGGATACTCCCCGGTAAAACAGGCGGTGCAGAAGGAGCTGTTGGTGAGGCCGGTGGCCTGCACCAGCCCTTCCTCCGACAGGTAGCCCAGTGAGTCGGCCGTGATGTAACGCCTGATTTCATCAAGGGTGTGGGAGGAGGAGATCAACTCTTTCCGGTTGGGGGTGTCGATCCCGTAAAAGCAGGGGTAGCTGGTGGGGGGGGAGGAGATGCGCATATGGACCTCCTTGGCCCCGGCGTTGCGGACCATCTTGACGATCTTGCGGGAGGTGGTGCCCCGCACGATGGAGTCGTCGATCACCACCACACGCTTGCCTGCCAGCAGCTCCCGTACCGGGTTGAGTTTGATCTTGACCCCGAAATGGCGGATCGACTGGGCCGGTTCGATGAAGGTACGGCCGACATAGTGGTTGCGAATCAGCCCCAGTTCAAAAGGGATGCCGGCCTGTTCGGCATAGCCCATGGCGGCTGGCACGCCGGAGTCGGGCACGGCGATGACGACATCGGCCTCCACCTGGTGCTCTCGTGCCAGCTGCCGTCCCAACTCCTTGCGGACCTGGTAGACGTTCCTGCCGAAGATGGTGGAATCGGGCCGGGCGAAGTAGACAAACTCAAAGATACAGGGGGTCGGGGTCACCTTCTTGAAGGGGAAATAGGACTGCAATTGACCGTCCTTGGTAAAGACCAGCATCTCGCCCGGCTCAACCTCACGCACAAAAGTGGCCTCAATCAGGTCCAGGGCGCAGCTCTCCGAGGCCACCACCCAGGCATCACCCAGTTTGCCCAGGCAGAGGGGACGGAAGCCATAGGGATCTCGTACGGCGATCATGCGGGTCTCGGTCAGGAACAGCAGGCAATAGGCCCCTTTGACCCGGTTCAGGGCGTCGCCGATCCGCTCGATCAGGGAGTGGGTGCGGGAGATGGCCAGCAGGTGGATGATGATCTCCGTATCCATGGTGGTCTGGAAGATGGAACCGTAGGCCTCCAGCTCAGCCTTGAGGAGCCCGGCGTTGACCAGGTTGCCGTTGTGGGCCACGGCGATGGAACCGCGGGAGTAGTCCACCATGATCGGCTGCACGTTCTTCTCCACCGAGGCGCCGGTGGTGGAGTAGCGGACATGGCCGATGGCCGCCTTGCCGGGCAGTTTTTCAAAGACCTTCTGGTTGCCGAAGACATCCGCCACCAGTCCCATCCGCTTATGGGCGTGCAGGCCGCTGCCGTCGGAGGAGACGATGCCGCAGCTCTCCTGACCCCGGTGCTGCAGGGCATACAGCCCCAGGTAGGCCAGATTGGCTGCCTCGGGGTGGCCGTAGATGCCGAATACGCCGCATTCTTCTTCGGGGCGGGAGATCTTCATAGCAGGTTATTCCTCACGAATTCGGCTGCGTTCTTATACAGGATCAGGCCGTCGCCGTCTTGCGGCAACTGCTCGCGGGTCCAGCGGGGATGCTGGGTGTAGTGCACAAAGGCCTCCGGGTGGGGCATCAGGCCCATCAGACGGCCGGTTGGGTCGCACAGGCCGGCGATGGCGTTGGTGGAGCCGTTGGGGTTGGCCGGAAACGCCATGGTCGGCTCAGCGTAGTCGGCCTCGGAGTATTTCAGCACCGCTAGGTGACCGGCCTCGATCCGTTCCAGGGTCTGGGGGGTGTCGGTCAGGAACTTCCCCTCACCGTGCCGCACCGGCAGATAGATTCCCTTTTCAATCCCCTTGGTAAAGATGCAAGGTGAATTTGCATCAGCTTTCAGATAGCACCAGCGATCCTGAAAACGGCCGCAGTCGTTGTGGCAGAGGGTTACGGTCTGGGTCAGGCTGTTGCCGTCCAGGGCTGGCAGCATCCCCATCTTGACCATCAGCTGAAAGCCGTTGCAGACCCCCAGCACCAGCTTGCCGGCTGCAATAAAGCGGGTGAACTGCTCCACCAGTTTTTCGTTGCTGCCGCTGACATTGGCGTTCTTCAGCCGGTTAGCCTGGGCCTTGGCGCTGCCCAGGTCATCGCCGTCCAGAAAACCGCCGGTCAGGTTGAGGAAGTGATAGTCGTCAAGGCGGACCTCACCGGAGAGGATCTCGGCGATATGGGCGATCTTCGCCTCGTCGAAGCCTCCCAGCCGGCAGGCGTGGGCCGCCTCCATCTCGCAGTTGGTGCCGTTGCCGGTAATGACCAGCGCGCGTGTTGGTGTCATTGGTTACAGCTCCTTCAAGGTGCGTTGCCAGGCGGCCTTCAACGCTTCCAGGTCGCTGTGCAGCACGGTCTTGCCGGAGAGTCCGGCGATGGTCAGCGCGTCGTTTTCGGTTACCTGGCCGATCTGGCTAAAGGCCGTGCCGGCCATGGCCTCCTCAAAGGCCGACCAGTGGGCCGGGTGGACCGTCACCAGCAGGCGCGAGGCGCTTTCTGAGAACAGCAGCACCTCGTCGGTACGGTAGCGTTGATCGCCGGTGAAACGGACGTTGCCCAGCTCGATACGGCAGCCGAAGCCGCCGGAGAAGGCGCTTTCCGCCAGGGCTGCGGCCAAGCCGCCGTCGGACAGGTCATGGGCCGAGGCAATCAAGCCGGCCATGATCGCCCCGTGCAGCGCCTTGTAACGGGCCAGGGCGGTGGTGACCTCTACCTTAGGCACCGTGGTGCCGGTGTAGCCCTGCATGGCCAAGTACTCGGAGCCGCCCAGTTCATCCCGGGTGTTACCCAGCAGACAGACGATGTCGCCCGGCCGCTTGAAGTCCATGGTGACGGCACATCTGGCGTCCGGGATGGTGCCGATCACCGAGAACAGCAGAGTGGGGGGGATCGAGATCTTGACGTTACCGTCGTAGAAGTCGTTCTTCATCGAGTCCTTGCCGGAGATCAGCGGCAGGTTGAGCGGTACGCAGTAGTCTAACAACGCCTGGTTGGCCCGCACCAGCTGGGCCATCTTATAGGGACCGTCCGGAGTCTTGTCCGACAGCACCGGGTCGCACCAGCAGAAGTTGTCCAGGCCGGCCCAGTGGTCGGGGTTGCCCCCCACCGCCACGTAGTTGCGCAGCGCCTCGTCGATGGCGTTGGCCGCCATGTGGTAGGCGTCGAGGTCCGCATAGCGCGGGCAGATGCCGTGGGACACCACCACTCCCTTGAAGGAGTCCAGCACCGGCCGGACCACCGCTGCATCCGAGGGGCCGTCGTTGGTCACGCCGGTGAACGGCTTGACCACGGAGCCGCCCTGCACTTCGTGGTCATAGCGCCGCACAACGGATTCTTTCGAGCAGATGTTGAGACGGCCCAAAAGCTCCAGCAGATCGGCGGACCAATCGTCCTTGTCCTGGGGCGGCGCCTCCGGGTTGACCGGCGGCTGCCACCTGGCCGGAATCTGCATCGGCGGCAGCCCTTCGTGCATGAAGGCCATCGGCAGCCAGGCCACGGTTGTGTCGCCATACTGGATATGGAACACACCGTTGTCAGTGAACTCACCCAGCACCGTGGCCTCTACACCGAAGCGCTTGGCCATGGCCATAAAGGCGTCGATCTCCTCCGGTGGCACTGCCAGCGACATCCGTTCCTGGGCCTCGGAGATCAGGATTTCCCACGGATCGAGGCCGGGGTACTTGAGCGGCGCCTTGGCCAGGTCCATCCGGCAGCCGTTGCACTCGCCGGCCATCTCGCCGATGGAGGAGGAGAGGCCGCCGGCGCCGTTGTCGGTGATGAAGCGGTACAGCCCCTTGTCCCGGGCCCGGATCAGGAAGTCGAACATCCGCTTCTGGGTGATCGGGTCGCCGATCTGCACCGCCGTGACCGGCGAGTTCTCGTTCAGTTCCTCGGAGGAGAAGGTGGCGCCGTGGATGCCGTCCTTGCCGATCCGTCCGCCGGTCATCACGATCAGGTCGCCCGGCTTGATGCTCTTCTCGTGGCCCGGAATGCCGTTCACCTCCCGCGGCATCAGGCCGGCCGTGCCGCAGAACACCAGCGGCTTGCCGGCAAAGCGCTCGTCGAAGACGATCGAGCCGTTCACGGTGGGGATGCCGGATTTGTTGCCGCCATGCTCGACCCCTTCCACCACCCCTTCGAAGATCCGTCGGGGGTGCAACAGGCGGCTGGGTAGCGGCTTGTCATAGAACGGATCGGCAAAGCAGAACACATCGGTGTTGAAGATCAGCCGGGAGCCCTGGCCGGTGCCGAACGGGTCGCGGTTGACCCCCACAATGCCGGTCAGCGCCCCGCCGTAGGGGTCGAGTGCCGAGGGGGAGTTGTGGGTCTCCACCTTGAAGACCAGCGAGTTCTTGTCATCAAAGGTAATCACACCGGCGTTGTCCTTGAAGACCGAGAGACAAAAATCTTTGTCACCCATATTCGCGCGAACCTCTTTGGTCACCCGCTGAATGTAGGATTTAAAGAGGGATTTAATCTCCTGCTTATTGCCCTGCTCGTCCTCATACTGCACGGTACCGCTGAAGATCTTGTGTTTGCAGTGTTCGGACCAGGTCTGGGCCAGGCATTCCAGCTCCACGTCAGTCGGTTTGTTGCCCAGACCCTGCTTGGCCCGTTCGGCCAGCAGCTGCGGGTCGCGGTAGTGGGCCTGGATGATCCGCATCTCCTCCAGGGTCAGGGCCAGCACACCCTCTTTACTGATTCGCAAGAGCTCCTCATCGGAGACCTCAAGGTCGATCTCCCGCACCTGGCCCCTGGTCTCGCCGGTCACCTTGGGCACGGTGGTGGGGAAGCCCCGCTTGGCCACGAAGTCGGCGGCCGAGAGGATGCTGTAGCGCTGGATCAGGGTGTTGCAGAGCAGGCCGGTGGCGATGGTCTCAATCTGCTCGCGGGTGAGCTGGCCGGAGAGCAGGTACTGGGTGGCGGCATAGACCGCCTCACCGTCCGTGAGGGGCCGTTGGATAAGGTAGGAGATGGCCTCGCGGGCGGTGCGGCCCACGTTGTCGGTGACGCCGGGGCGAAAGCCCACCTCCACGGCCCAATCAAAGCCGGTGGCCTGGGGCAGGTCAATACTCCAGGTCTGGATGACCGGGTCGCAGAACGGGCCGGATGCCGCTGCTTCAAGTTCGGTACGGGTCAGATCGGCGTCAACGGTAAAGACGTCGATGGTGCGCACGCTGCCGACCGGCAGGTGCAGGAACTGTTCGATCTCGCGCTTGATCCGCTCACCGCGGGAGTCGCGAACACCGGCTTTGAGGGCTATCTCGATTCTGCTGGGCATGGTGGTCCTGTGTGTTGGTGGAATGGTACCGCGGATTATGATTGCCGCACGGGAGGCGGAGCCTCGGGAGACTGCATGATCACGGCCCGGGTGGGGAATGGGATCTCGATCCCCTGCTCACGGAAACGTTGCAGAATCAGGCTGTTGATCTGATCGGTGGCGGCAAACAGCTTGTCGTAGTCGTCCACCCAGAAGAACAGCGCCAGGCTCAAGGCCGAGTCGCCAAAGGCGGTGAAGAAGGCCTCCGGTGGCGGATCGGCAAGCACGTCGGCCACCTCGCGGGTCGTTGTTACCAGCAGGCGTTTTGCCTGTTCCAGATCGCTGCCATAGGCCACCCCCAGGTTGATCCGTCCCTTGACCCGCCGGTCGGGGAAGGCCTGGTTCAGCACCATGGTGTTGCAGAGGTCTGAGTTGGGAATCACCAGCAACTGGTTGTCCAGCGTCTTGATCTTGGTGCTGCGCAGGCCGATGTCCTGCACGTCACCGACCTGGCCGCCCACCAGTTGGATCCGGTCGCCCAGCCGGAACGGCCGGTCCAGCATCAGGGTAAAACCTGAAATGACGTGGGCCAGGGTCTCCTTGGCCGCCATGCCGATGGCCAGGGAGCCGATCCCTAAGGCGGTCACCAGCGAGAGGATGTCGTAGTGGAAGTGTTTCAGCACCACCATCAGCGCTCCACCCAGGATAAAGATCATGGCGACCTTTTCGGCCAGCGGGGTCATCTGCCGGGGGAGCAGACTTTCCTGCTGCTCCTGCCGATGCTCGACGTACCAGAGCAGGGCCTCGTTCAGTATCCGGTAGAGCAGGATGCAGACGATGGCCACATTGGCAACGAACAGGCCGCCGGCCATCGCCGTGAACAGGCTTTTTTGTAGTGGCAGGGCACGAAATGCCAGATAGATACCGGTAAAGGTGATTAATAGTGAGATGGAGGGGGCGATCCGTTTCAGGATACGGTCATCCAGATCGGTGGTGGTAAAGGAGGTCAGACGTCCCCCCCACCTCCTGATCAGTGCCGCTACCCCCTGGGAGAGAAACCAGAAAGCGGCAATGGTGATGGTTGCCGACAGCAGGTGTTTTGCCCAGAAGATGGCTGCGCCATCGCCGTCACTCGGCACCAGGAGGGCTATGATGAGGGCGTACAGGCTAGCCACCGAAGACCCGCTTGAAGATGGTGTCGACATGTTTGAGGTGGTAGGAGAGGTCGAAGGACTCCCGTATCTTGGCCTCGCCCAGGGCACCCGCCACCTCGGGGTCGTTCAGAAGTTCGGTCTGGAAGTCCTTGCCCTCCTCCCAGACCTTCATGGCGTTTCTCTGCACCAGGCGGTAGGCGCTCTCACGGGAGACGCCGGCCTGGGTCAGGTCCAGCAGTATCTTCTGGGAAAAGACCAGCCCCTTCATCTGGTTGAGATTTTTGAGCATGTTTTCCGGATAGACCACCAGGTTTTTGATCAGGCCACTTAAGCGGCGCAGGGAGAAATCAAGGGCCACGGTGGCGTCCGGGCCGATGTAGCGTTCCACCGAGGAGTGGGAGATGTCCCGCTCATGCCACAGCGCGACATCTTCGAGGGCTGGGATGCACATCGCGCGGATGTAGCGGGCCTGGCCGGTCAGGTTCTCGGAGAGGATCGGGTTACGTTTGTGGGGCATGGCCGAGGAGCCCTTCTGTCCCTTGGTGAACTGCTCTTCCGCCTCCAGCACCTCGGTGCGTTGCAGGTGGCGGACCTCGATGGCGATCCGCTCCATTGAGGAGGCGATGAGTGCCAGGGTGCAGAAAAATTCGGCGTGGCGGTCGCGGGGGATCACCTGGGTCGAGACCGGCTCAGGCATGAGCCCCATCTTTTGGCAGACGTATTCCTCAACATAGGGGTTGATGTTGGCAAAGGTGCCGACGGCGCCGGATATGGCGCCGGTAGCGATGGTGGCGCGGGCGTTTTGCAGGCGGGTGCGGTTGCGGTCCATCTCGGCGTACCAGGTGGCCAGTTTGAGACCGAAGGTGATCGGTTCGGCATGGATGCCGTGGGAGCGGCCGATGCAGACGGTGTCTTTGTGTTCAAACGCCCGGGCCTTGATCGCTTCCAGTACCATCGCCAGGTCGGCCAGCAGTTCGTCGGCGGCCTGTACCAGCTGTACCGACAGGCAGGTGTCCAGCACATCGGAGGAGGTCATCCCCTGGTGGATGAAGCGGGCCTCAGGGCCGACGAACTCGGCCACCGACGTCAAAAAGGCGATCACGTCATGCTTGACCTCGGCCTCAATGGCGTCAATACGGGCGATGTCGAAGTTGCCCTTTTCGCGGATGACCGGAATCACCTCTTTGGGGATCACCCCCAGTTCGGCCTGTGCCTCGCTGGCCAGGGTCTCGATCTGAAGCCAGATACGGAAGCGGTTTTCCGGTTCCCATATCTGGGCCATTTCTTTGCGGGTATAGCGTGGGATCATCTATTCCTCCGGGGAAACGGTCTTTTTCCGCCCTGGCTCCGTCAGCCTGTGCCGCTGGTTGTGCGGCGTACTGGATGGTACGCCTCCGCCCAGCGGCTTGCCTGCCGAACCCGGAACGAAAAAATTCTCGTTTCTATTGATGTCAGTGGTAATGCAACTAAGTCTATTGCACGTCTAAATGTTCAGCACCGGGCCGGCCTGGTACTGGTCGCCGATCACGATCTGCGGCGCGCAGCGGTTTTGATCGTTCATAAATGACGCCGTGACCGCCGCCACCTTGTCGGGGTGGTTGTTCACCTCGGAGAGGTGGGCCATCACCAGCGCCTCAAGGCCGCTGTGGGCCAGATCAAACAACAGTTCTAGCGATTCCTGGTTGGAGAGGTGGCCATGGCGCGACTTGATCCGCTGCTTTAAGTGCCAGGGGTAGGGGCCGTCTTGCAGCATCTCCGGGTCGTGGTTGGCCTCCAGGTTCAGCGCCCGGCAGCCCTGCAGCTTATCGCGCACCAGTCGGGTCACCACCCCCAGATCCGTGGCGGTGCCGAAACGTCCCTCGGCAGAATCGACCACAAAACCGACCGGGTCGCTGCAGTCGTGGGTGATCGGAAAAGGATCGACCATGCAGTCCTGAAAGGCGAAGGCGTAACCGGTCTCGAACTCGATCAGGTCCGTCTTGTTCAGATACGCAGCCGCCGCCTGACGGGTGGCGTAGCTGATCAGCACCGGTATCCGGTAACGACGGGCAAACGCCCCGGCGCTGCGGATATGGTCAAGGTGTTCGTGCGTTACCAGCACCCCGTGTACGGTGTCCGGTTGGATACCGGCATGCTGCATCCGTGCCGTGATCTCGCGCAGCGACAGACCTGCATCCACCAGCAGACGGGTCTCGCCGGTTTCCAGGTAGAGGCAGTTGCCCTTGCTACCGCTGGCCAGTGAGCAGATTTTCATGCGGGTATTTATACAGGAAGAGCCCCTGATGTGGCAAGGTGGACGTGGAACCGGCTGAAATGCTTGTCTAACCCCGGGGGTGCAGCTGGCGGTGCAGTTGTTTCAGGCGTTCGCGGGTCACGTGGGTATAGATCTGGGTGGTGGAGAGATCGGCATGCCCAAGCATCATCTGCACACTGCGGAGGTCGGCCCCGTTTGCCAATAGATGTGTGGCGAAGGAGTGGCGCAGGGTGTGGGGGGAGATCGTGCTCCTTACACCGGCCACCAGGGCCCGCTTCTTGATGATGTTCCAGAACGCCTGGCGGGTCATGGCCTCCCCCAGGCGGGAGAGGAAGAGTGAGCCTTTTACGTTTTCAGGGTCCTGGCGGCAGCGGACCCGTTCAAGGTAGTCAGATACCCGTTGCCGTGCCGCTTCACCCACCGGCACCAGGCGCTCCTTGTCCCCCTTGCCCACGTTCATCAGGTACCCTACCACCAGGTTGAGTTCCCGTCTTTTGAGGTT
>JAJYCS010000062.1 GCA_021778115.1 Deltaproteobacteria bacterium | reverse complement strand
GGAGTTGCTTGCCGAAGACAGCCTGAAGCCGATCCGGCATCGCCGCAGTGCCCAGCTGCTCTTTGAGCAATTGCAACGGGAAGGGTTCACCGGCGGCTATGACAGCGTCCGGCGGTATATCAAGAGCCACGGCAATAAGACGGGCGGCGGCGTAGAAGCCTTTATCCCGCTTACCTTCGATCCCGGCGAAGCGTTCCAGTTCGACTGGAGCTATGAGCAGATCGAACTTGGAGGGGCCAACGCACTGCTGTCCCATAATTTGATTGAATAAAAGGAAGCTCTGAGAGCTACTTGTGGTATCTTGAGTTCGCCAAAACACCAATAAACACGAGGAGATCAGAGCCGTGGCCCATAGTAACACAGTCCTTGGTCAAGTTGTTCGTTTTTTCAAGAGAGGTAGATTCTATTCGCAAGTGCACCACCTGATGTAAGAGCAGGACATGATGCTACCATCCTTGATAAAACATTTTTTGAATTTTTATTGCTTTCGCTGCCCCCGGTAACCTTGAGCTTTTCTTGATGCCCTCACCCCCACCCTAGATACTTTCTTTACCCCCTTTGACCGTATACTGGTTACCCGCACCTTCCGGCCACGGCTGCCGTGTGTCCGGGTTGGATGGTGTGTCATCTCAGAGGAAGAGCCCGCGTGCAGCGGGGCAGTGAACCCAACTATGGCAAACAATTCCGGCTTTATCTCACTCCTGATGATCGCCCGCCATCACGGCATCGCCGTCGATGAGACCAAGCTGCAGCATGAGTTCGGCCTGAAGCCCTTTACCACCGAGACCATCCTGCTGGCGGCCAAGCGCCTGGGCATGACGGCCAAGCTGGTGGAACAGGACCCGGAGCGGCTGGACCGGTCACCGATGCCGGCCATCGCCATCGACAAGGAAGGGAACTTCTTTATCGCGATCCGGTACGGCTATGAGCAGGGAGATCAGTCCAAGCCCCGGATCATTATCCAGTACCCCGGCAACCCGGAGGTGAAGGTGCTGGACCTGCCGGCGTTCATGGAGCTGTGGTCGGGGAAGTTCATCTTCTGCATCTCGAAGATGAACTACCTGCGGGATCTGACCAAGTTCGACTTCAGCTGGTTCATCCCGGCCGTGGTGAAGTACCGCAAGCTGTTGGGTGAAGTGCTGGTGATCTCCTTTGCTTTGCAGTTGATTGGTCTTGCAAGCCCGCTGGGGTTCCAGGTAGTGATGGACAAGGTGCTGGTCAACCACGCCTTGACCACCCTGAATGTGGTGGCCTTCGGTCTTTTGTGCGCAGTGCTGTTTGAGAACGCCCTCTCAGGCATTCGGACCTGGGTGTTCGCCCGTACCAGTAGTAAAATCGACGTGGAGCTGGGGGCTCGGCTCTATCGGCACCTGTTTTCCCTGCCGATCGCCTATTTCCAGGCCCGACGGGTGGGTGACTCGGTGGCCCGAGTGCGGGAGCTGGAAAATATCCGTTCCTTCCTGACCGGCAACGCCATCACCCTGGTGCTGGATCTGGTCTTTGCCGTTGTCTATATTGTTGTCATGCTCTGGTACAGCGTTCCGCTTACCATGCTGGTTCTAGCCTCGCTGCCGCTCTATTTTTTGTTGGCCTTGGTCATGACGCCGATTTTACGGAGTCGTCTGAATGAAACCTTTAACGCCGGGGCCCGCAGTCAGGCCTTTCTGGTGGAGTCGATCAGCGGCGTGGACACCATCAAGTCCATGGCGGTAGAGCCCCGCTGGGTGGACAACTGGGAGAAGCAGCTGGCCAGCTACGTCACGGCTGGTCTGAACGCCACCAATGTCGGCACCATCGCCAATGTCGGGGTCACCACCGTGAGTAAGCTCGTGACGGTGGGGATCATCTGGATCGGGGCGACACAGGTGATCAAGGGCAACCTTACCGTAGGACAGCTGATCGCCTTTAACATGATTGCCGGCCGTCTGACCGAACCGGTCCTGCGGATTGCCCAGTTATGGAACAGTTTCCAGCAGGTGGGGGTCTCCATGGAGCGGCTGGGGGATATCCTGAACGCACCGGTGGAGATAGCCGGCAACAAGACCCGGATCCCCCGCCTGGCCGGCGCTATCGAGTTCGACCAGGTCTCATTCCGCTATCGCCCTGAAACGCCAGATGTCATCCGCTCGGTAAATATCAAGGTAGAACCGGGACAGGTGATCGGCATCGTGGGTCGGTCAGGGTCGGGCAAGAGCACCTTGACTAAGCTGGTGCAGCGGCTGTACACGCCGGACCGGGGCCGGGTGCTGATCGATGGCCAGGATATCTCGATCATCGATACCACCTCCCTCCGGCAACAGTTGGGGGTGGTACTGCAGGAGAACGTGCTCTTCACCGGTACCATCCGGGAGAATATCGCCATTTCGAACCCTATTCTACCGATCGAGCAAATCATCGAAGCGGCCAAGTTGGCTGGAGCCCATGAGTTTATTTGTGAACTTCCTGAGGGGTACGATACCCGGGTGGGTGAACACGGAGCGGGCCTTTCCGGGGGACAACGCCAACGGATCGCCATCGCCCGGACACTGATCAGCAACCCGCGCATCCTGATCTTCGACGAGGCCACCAGCGCCCTGGACTACGAGTCGGAGCAGATCATCCAGGATAATATGCGCAAGATCTGCGCCGGACGGACGGTGCTGATCATCGCCCACCGGCTGTCGGCGGTGCGGGACGCCGATCGAATCCTGGTGATGGAACGGGGTCAGATCGTGGAGGACGGCCCCCATGATCAGCTGTTGGCCAATCCGGATGGCATTTACCGCCACCTCTACCAACTGCAGTTCAAGATCGATAACACTGAACCGGCGGTGACACTATGAGCATGAAACATAAGATGGAGGCGCGCTGGCTGCTAGTTAGCCATTACTGGAAGACCTTCTCTCGGTTCTGGAAGGAACGCGAGCGCCTGGGGGGGAACCTGTTCAAGGAACAGGAGGCCGAGTTCCTGCCGGCGGCGCTGGAAATACAGGAAAAGCCGGTCTCCCCCACTCTGCGGGTGACGGCCAAGGCGTTGGTGTTGCTGATCCTCGTACTGATCGTCTGGGCCGTGTTCGGCAGGATGGATATCGTGGTCAACGCCACCGGCGAGATCATCCCTCAGGAGCGAACCAAGTCCATCGCCGCCGTGCAGACCGCCAGCGTCAAGGCTATCCATGTCACCGAAGGGCAACGAGTCAAAAAAGGGGATCTGCTGATTGAGCTGGATGCCAGCGCCCCTGATGCGGAACGGGACAAGGCCGAGAGTACCGTCATGGAGGCACAATTGGAGAAGGCACGCTCCAAGGCACTGATCGCCGCCATTGCCAGCCATCAGCCGCCACTGCTGCCCAAGCTCCCCGGTGTCCCGCAGAGTAAGGTGCAGGAGAGCCAGGGGTACCTGACCAGCCAGTACTACGATTTCACCACCAAGCTACAGAGGATCGAAGGACAGATAGCCCATTACTCTGAAGCTCTGCCTCTAGTGGCACAGCAGGCCAAGGACTACAAGACGCTCGCCAAGACCCATGATGTCTCCACCCACGCCTATCTGGAAAAGGAACAGGCGCTAATAGATCTGCAAGGGCAACTGACCGATGCAAAGAACCAGCGGGCGGCCCTGATCGCCGAGGTACGGCGAACCGCCTATGATTCCATCGACCAGGCCGAAAAAACCCTGGGTGGGGCGCGCCAGGATGTCAAACGCAACGCCGACTACAGTAAGTTGCTCAACCTCACCTCGCCGGTTGACGGGACGGTGCAGCAGCTGTCGGTGTTCACCGTGGGCGGGGTGGTGCAGGCGGCCCAGCCGTTGATGAAGATCGTCCCACGGGAAGACAAGATCGTGGTTGAGGCAATGTTGCAAAATAAGGATGTCGGCTTTGTAGAAAAAGGGCAGGACGCCTCGGTGAAGGTGGATGCCTACGACTACACCAAATACGGGATCATCCCGGCCAAGGTGGTCCATGTCTCCCGTGATGCCATCAAGGACGATAAACGAGGCCTGCTCTACTCGGTGCTGTTGGAGCTGGACAAGACCGGGATCGTCTACAAGGGGCACACCATGCCGCTGAGCGCCGGCATGTCGGTCACCGTCGATATCAAGACCGGTTCCCGCCGGATCATCGAATACTTCCTGAGCCCGTTGATTCAGCACAAACAGGAGAGCCTGCATGAACGCTAAGGTGTGTCGTTCCGTCCTGCTGCTGGCCCTTCCCTTGCTGCTCTACCCCCAGGGATGCATGGCCATGGAGTTCCCCTATCTCTTGCAGGACCCGCTGCGCACCATGCCGGATGCGGTCACGAACTTCTCGGTGACCCTGCCGGGGGACAGCTCCCCCATTCCCCGCACAGCGACCGCAGACTTCGCGCGTCCGTTGACCCTGGCCGAGGCGGTGGACCTGGCCCTGGCCAATAACCAGAAGGTGAAAGGAGCCTGGGCTGACATCAAGGTGCAGGCCGGGGCACTGGGGGAGGCGAAGGCGGCCTACCTGCCCACCATCAGCGGCGGTGCCAACTGGACGAAGGACTCCATTCATTACTCGAATCCGTTGTACGGTTCAACGGACACCAACAGCTTCACCGGCCAGGCCACGGCCAGCTGGCGGATCTTCGATTTCGGCGGCCGGGCGGCCAACCGCCGCTCGAACGAACAGCTCCTCACCGCCGCCTTCGCCACCTACGATGCCACCCTGCAGGACGCCCTATCGGCGGTCATCCAAAACTATTTTGACGCCGTCACTGCCGCCGCCACCCTGAAGGCACGTATAGAAGAAGAAAAGACGGCCCAAGGCACCTATCGGGCCGCCCAGGTACGGGAGGCCAACGGCGCGGTATCCCGTTCCGATACCCTGCGTTCACAGACCGCCTTTGCCAAGGCCGCACTGGAACGGAGCAGGGCTCAGGGGGACTATCAGAAGGCTGTCGCGGTGTTGCGGCATGAACTGGGACTGCCGGGGGCCACCCCTTTGCTGCTGCCGGATGACCTGGGAGCGCCCCATGGTACCGCCACCGAAGGGAAGGCGCTGTCCCAGTGGCTCAAGACGGCCGAGCAACACCACCCGGCCATCGAGTCAGCCCGGCGCCAGCTGGCAGCGGCCAAGGAGCAGCTGACCGTGGTCCGCTCATCAGGGTTGCCCACGCTGAACCTCTCCGGCAACTTCTACCAGAACACCCGACCCGGCGAGTCCATCACCGCCTCCGATGCCATAGAGACGACCTTAGTAGTAGGGGTGAGCGTACCGATTTTTGAAGGTTTTGCCACCACCTACAAGCTGCGCGGCGCCCAGGCGAAGATGGAGAAACAACAGGCAATCCTGGCAGACACCGAACAGCAGGTGGCCATGAATGTGATCAAGGCCTATGCCGACGCAACCGCAGCCCTGGACAACCTTACCGCCTCGGCGACGCTGCAGGATTCGGCCCAGCAGGCCCTGGAGGTCTCCCAGCGCAAATACGGCATGGGGGCGGCCGATATCACCGAGGTGCTCAGCACCCAGTCGGCCCTGGCCGATGCCATGAATGAACGGATCCGTTGCCTGTCGGAGTGGAACGCGGCACGGCTGCAACTGCTGGCCAGCGCCGGCAGGATGGGCAGATCCGCCATCGCCCGTTAACGCCGGCCGTTCTTGCAGACTGGCGTAAGCTGACATCAGTTTATTATTTAACAGGCAGCGACCCGGAGACGGTACCCCACCCCCGGTTCGGTGATGATATGCTGGGGGTGGGACGGGTTGGCCTCTATCTTGCGCCGCAGGTTGCTGATGTTGACCCGCAGTACATGGGGCTGGTCAAGATAGGTCAGCCCCCAGATCTGCTTGAGCAGGTAGGCATGGGTCAACACCTTGCCGGCATGGGTGATCAGCAGACGAAGCAGTTCATATTCCGTGGGGGTCAGCGAGACCTCCTCCCCACCTACCATAACCCTGCGCCGCTCCAGATCGACGGTCAATCCGCCGCTCGTGAAGACCGGCTCGGGGGTATGCTGCTGAGAGCGACGCAGGACCACCTGGATCCTGGCCATGAGCTCCCCGACGCCGAACGGCTTGGTCAGATAGTCGTCGGCGCCGGCCTGCAGGGCGGCGATCTTGTCCTCCTCCTGTTCCCGCACCGACAATACGATGATGGGGATCTGCGACCATTCCCGCAGACGTTTGATCACCTCCAGGCCATCCATATCCGGGAGCCCGAGATCCAGCAACAGCAGATCCGGCCGCAGCGCGACGGCGGCCGCCAGGGCTGCATGGCCGTTTTCCGCCTCATGGAGGGTGAGTTCATCACTGTCCAGGGCGGCGTGGAGGAACCGACGGATGGCCTGTTCGTCATCCACCAGCAGGATACGGGGTTTTTGCGGGGCTTGGGTCACGATGGCGCCTCTCCTGCCGCTAACTGTATCATTATGCGTGCGCCTCCATCAACCCGGTTGGCCGCTGCGATGGCACCGCCATGGGCCTCGACGATCCCCTTGCAGATCGACAGCCCCAGGCCGGTACCGCCGGCACCTTCCGGCACGGGAATCCGGTAGAACTTGTCAAAAATCCGTTCCAGATCCTGCTCCGGAATGCCGGGCCCCCGGTCTGCCACCTCAAGCACCACCCAGGGCCGTTCGAACCGTCCGGAGATGGTGATCTCCTCCCCGGGCGGGCTGTACTTCAGGGCGTTGTCCAGAACATTGATCAGCACCTGGGTCATGAGTACCAAGTCCATCATGACCGGCGGCAGCCCGTCAGGCAGGAGGGTGGTGATCGGCCGCGGCCCGATCCGCTGCTCAAGGGCGTTCAGGGCACAGCCGACCAGATCCTGCAGCTCGTACCACTCGGTGCGGAGCTGGAGCGCACCGGCCTCCAGCCGGGTCATGTTCAGCAGGTTCCCGACAAAGCGGTTGAGCCGGTCGGCCTCGCTGCAGGCGGCCTCCAGCAGTTGCCGGCTGGTGGCTGGCGGCAGACGGTCCAGCTTGTCACGCAGGGTGCCGAGGGTGCCGGTGATGGAGACCAGAGGGGTCCGCAGATCGTGTGAGATTGAGTTCAACAGGGAACGCTCAAAATTGGCCCGGGTCTGGATGACCTGGGCCTGTTCCGCCTCATGGGCCAGCTCGATCCGCTGCAGGGCCGACATGATCTGGGCGATGAACCCCTCCACCAGACGCTGCGAGCTGCTGCCGGGCAACGGCTGGCGCAAGGCCAGCACCCCCTGGCAGACGCCGTTCCAGACCAGGGGCAGACAGGCCAGGCTCCCTGCAGCGGCATCGCCTGCCGCCGGGGTTGTGGACTGGTACCCGCTCCTGGAGGCCCACGTAACGGCGGACAGCTCCGCCTCCGTAAAGGTCATATCCCTGCTGGCGGCCAGGGGGGCGGTAATCTCCTCGGCGGCCCGAAAGACCGCCGCCTGGGCC
The DNA here is from genome assembly GCA_021778115.1 of Deltaproteobacteria bacterium. GTDB lineage: Bacteria > Desulfobacterota > Desulfuromonadia > Geobacterales > Pseudopelobacteraceae > Trichlorobacter. The sequence goes on along the minus strand of JAJYCS010000062.1, from coordinate 5,089 downwards.
GCGATGGCCAGTTCCGCATTGCGCACGACCGCGGCAAACAGGGCCTGACGGTCGGGGGCAGCGGAGAGCTCACGGCTTAAGCGGTACAGGCTGGTGGTCTCCAACTCTCGTTCCTGCAGCGCCTCAGACCGCTTCTGGGCGGTTGCCACCAACGAGCTGATGACCAGACCGACCATGAGCAGTCCCAGAAAGACCGGCAGGTATTCCTTGTCGAACACCGTGGCGGGGAGGTGTGCGGGGGCGAGTACGAAGTTGAAGGCGAATGCGCTGCCGACTGCGGTCAGCACCGCCGGACGCAGCCCCAGTCTGAGGGCGGCAAGCACCACCGCCAGCAGATACACCATGATGAGGTTGGGAACGGGCGTATAGGGGCGGAGCAGCCACCCCAACGCCGTGGCCCCTGCCACCAGCAGACAGGCCCCCAGATAACGCATGAGGCCATTCAACTGATACGTGGGCAGGGTTCGGGCGTCTGGGGGCATCACTTATATTTTGCGATGTTCGCTACGGCAACGCCGCCGGCACTGGTGAAACTCCCCCCCACAATGAGGCCTGAGCCGTCAGGCATGGCCATGAGTGTTATTACCGGGCCATTCGTTCCTGTGCCCACGGTCTTCCACTGGCTGCCATCCCACTTCAGGATACCGGTTGTCTGACTGCCGTCCGGCGTCCACAGGTCCGCCCCTCCAGCATACAGTGCATTGTTGTATACGGCCAGCGTGTAGATCTGGGTTCCAGTAACCCCGGTTCCAACCGCCGACCAGGCCTGGCCGTCCCATTTGGCTATATTGAGCGCCGCAACGCCACCGGCAGTGTGAAACGACCCGCCGGCATACAGCGCCCCATTATAAACCGCCAGAGCGGTCACTTTGCCATCCGTGCCGCTTCCAAGCGGCTGCCAAGTGGTTCCATCCCACTGGGCGATGTAGTTTGCCGCAACGCCGCCGGCCTGGGTGAAATAGCCTGAGGCGATCAGCTTCCCGTTATAGACGGCCAAATCCGTCACTGTGTTGTTCATGCCTCCGCCAACGGCATACCAGCGCGAGCCGTCAAACCGGGCAATATAGAGGGCGTCCTGGGGATAGAGGGGATCGCCACCGGCCGAGGTAAAACGGCCACCGGCATAGAGCTGGCCGTTGTAATCGATCATGGCGTTCACCTGGTCGGACATCCCGCTGCCGTCAACACCGGTGCCGCTGCCGCAGGTTGTCCAGGAACCGTTGGCATACCGGGCGGCGTAGTTGTACCAGTTGCCAGCCGGGGTAAGGACGAAAAACTGTCCGCCGGTATAGAGGGTGTTGTTGTTGCTGACCGCCAGGGCATACGTATCGCCGGCGCCAAACTGCACCTTCAGTCCGATGGAGCGATCACTCCACTGGGAGCCGTCCCAGACGCTGACGCCGTAGCTCGCCGCATACAGAGCGCCGTTGTAATAGGTCAGGGCGTTGACGGGACTGCCCAGACCGCTGCCCATGGCGCTCCAGGTGCCACTGGCGGTGCCGGTGATAGTTGCTTCCACCGCCGTGACCGTTGCGGAATCATAGGTTACCTGCTGAAGGAGCGAAAGATCAGCAGAGGCCACCGCCATGGTCACCGCCTGGTAATAGGCGACATTAACCCGGTTGTTAAACTGCAGGGCTGCCTGACCCCAGTTCGGGTCACTGCTGGAAACCAAAGACAGCCTCGATATCACCAGATTCATGACCTGCCCGCGGTTCATGTATCCAGAGTTCAAGACCGACGCTATCTGACTGGCGATATCCGCCTTGTTCGCAGCACTGGCGGCGGTACCTACCAGGTTGTCCATAAACTGGGTGCCAAATTGAAGGTTGGATAGGGTGTCTGCGTAGAAATTGTTCTTGAATGCCGGAAGGCTCGCCAACAGTTCGGCAAGGGTCTCGGTGGACATCCCGCCGCTTAACAGCTGGGTCGCCTGGTTCAGGTTGTCGGCACCAGGAGCGGCGTTGTTGAACATACCGACAAACAGCTGCAACGCTTGCATCTGCTGATCATAAATGGGGACGGCCGCCGCTGAGCGCAGCGCCGACTTGTGGGCGGCAAGTGCCGAGGCCACAGAGGCCATCGATGTCCCGGAAGAACTGCTGGTGGTCGTATTCGTACCGCAGCCAGCCAAGGCAGCCAGTAGTACCAACAAAATGCTTAACCTTTTCATCGAATGCCTCCTCGTTGGCAAACATCAATCAATGAATGTTGATAATTGATGCTTGACGTCTGTAACCGCTCAGTTGACCGTATGCAACCTGACGGGGATATGACTTGCGAACAGACAGAAATCATTATCGATGGTAAATATCGGCATATTGTGGCGTAGCGAAACGGCGCAAATAAGGAAGTCTGTATTTGAACCCTGGATCCCCTTGCTGCGCAGCATATTAAACAGTTCAGCGGCATATTCAAAATCATTGGCGCTCAACGGCAGATCCGGAAAGGCGCGCAACTGCTCCCGTAAGGCTGCAAACTGTGCCTCAACTTTAATACCGGAAAGTATTTCCTGGCGGATTGAGCCGATCATCTGCACCCGTGTGTCGTTGATCAACTCGATCAACTCCTGGACATATACTGACGGTTCAACCGTTCTCCGGCGCAGAGCCAATGACCAGACTGAAGTATCAACCAGAATCATGAACTGCGACGCTGTTCTTTGTAGTTATAGGCAGGATCGTACTCAATGACGCCGAACAGCGAGACGACCTCCTGCTGTTTGCGTCGTTGAATGTATTCACTCAAGGCAACGGTTACGGCTGCTTTTTTTGTCTTGTGGTGGCCGATCTGTACCGCTTCCTGAATAAGCGAATCATCAATAGCAAGATTCGTGGGCATAACGCACCCCCCTTTTTACACATATCGTTACACACCGGATGCGACAGAGTCAAATATTTTCCTGATCGGCGCGAACCTCCCGCAAGCCTTAACCTGGCCTCGTGGCATGCCTTGAACGGCCTATGTATAGGCTACTCCGGTTAGCTGCATACCGGCTAGGTTGATATGAGTCTGGTTTGCCAGCGTGCCAGCGGCAAACTGGAGAAAATCAGCCTGGCTCATAGTACCGCCATGCCCCTGCAGCATGCCCACCAGGTAATCCAGATCTGTACTGCTGGGAAGCGTACCCACTACATTGGTATAGATCAGGCCAGCGACGTCACGATCGTTTCCGGAACCGTCGAGACTTTTGAACAACTCGGTACTGATGGCTATCTGACAGACATCGTGCATACTGGTACCGCTGTCGAGCAGTGACAAGGCCTGTCCGACAAAAGAGGCGGTGATATTGGTGGTACCGAAGGCTGCTCCCAGGATCTCCACCGCCTCTCCGGCATGTTGAGCGCTGCCGAGGTCAAGGGCCACCTTGACATCCGCCGCCTGCACGCGGTCAACATTGGCCAGGGCGACATCCCCCAGGCCGTTCGACGCCGCAACCGTGAAGCCGGCCGTTGTCTTCGAGAGGCTATAATTGGCGCCGGATCCCGCAAGGACCACGGTGTCGAGACCACCGCCGGTGGCACCGATGATGGAACCGTGACCAGTAAGTGCAGGCAGGGTCAGGGTATTGGCCCCGACTCCGGTCAGGGTGTAGCTGCTGATGGCGCTGTTACCGGTTGCACTGCCGCTGTCGCTCAGGACAACCCCGCCGCCGGTGTTCAGGAAGGACTGGAATTGGGAGAGTTGGGCACACTGCATGGCGACAGTCTGGCCGTTCATGTCCAGGGTCTGGATATGGCTCAGGGTATCAGCCGTTATATCATGGGCTGTGGCGGTCACCTGTACCGTGTTTGACCCGCCGCCGCCGTCAATGAGGTCACGTCCCGTGCCGATGACGATCAGGTCGTTGCCCGTTCCACCGGTGATGGTGTCCGTCAGGTTGTTACAGTAGATGGTGGTGCCGCCGCTGCCGGCCACCGCCTGCTGAATGCTCACGCCATAGGCGATGGAGACGTTGTTGACCCCCGGCGAGGTCTGGCTGAAGCTGCCCGCGTTGAGGTTGATCAGCACCTGGTTGGTACATGCCGAAAAATCGAAGGTGTTAATCCCCCCCGCATCCCAGATGCAGACCGGTACGGTGTTGTTGGCAAAGGAATAGGTGTCGTTACCGGTGTGGTAGGTCATGTTGGCGCCATACAGGTACTGGATCGCCTGGATGTCGTACAGCATCGGCCCGGCGGGGTAGGAATAGTTGGAGGTCTGCGCCGTGCCGTTGTTGTAGGACATGATCGTGTAATCGAGGTTGTCGGTGGCGGTCGGCAGGTAAGGGGGGGTGCCTCCCCCCCCGCTGGCGTTGTAATCACCCGGGTGTTTGAGCCCCAGGGCGTGGCCGATCTCATGTACCAAGGTGTTTATGCCGTAGGCGCCGGTGGCGTAATTGAAGTTGCTCGATTCTGTCGCGTTGAGGAAGACATAAGCCTTGGTCATGGTGCTGTTGTCGTTGTAGGACAACGTATAGGCCGCGCTGGTGCTCCCCTGGTCGTTCTCGGCAAACCTGATCAGACCGCCGCTGCCCGTAGCGGTTTCACCCACCTGGGTGAAGGTTATGTCGGCCACGGCGGCCCAACTGGCCAGGGCGGCTGCTGTGGCCACTTTCTGCGCGGCGGTCATCTGGGTCAGGCCGAGCAGGTCGCTTGCCGTGAGATCAGTGGGGGTATACTGCATGAAACTGTAGGTGACGGCTATCGGCGTTTTTGCCGTGGTCACCCAGGTGTAGCTGTCCAGCAGCGAGTCTATGGCATTCAGACCGGTTGCAATCATATACTAAATCCTATTTAGTATTTATTATTTATTAACTCGACTTTCGCAGTTGCATAAAACTTATAACTAGTTGTAATTATAAATAGTATAGCGCCGCAAACTGTATTAAAATGGCTTTAATCCCCATCAAATCCACTAACACAGAGAGACGACGCTATGCAGCAGATTGTAACAGGAGTTGCCGCAGTAGAAAACCGGATTCATACGTTCTTTCACAATCAGGTCCTCGGTCAGCTACTTCGTCAAAGCAACATCAGGAAAGATAAGGGTGTTTGCCTCGATACTTTATTCCAATTCATGCTGGCGCTTGCCTTTACCGGCAAGAATC